>JAFEBR010000456.1 GCA_018242565.1 Planctomycetota bacterium
CACCGTCCTCGGGAAAAACCCGAAGGGCTTCTGGCTGATGGTCGAATCGGGCGATGTCGACTGGGCCAATCACGATAACAACATCGACAACTCGATCGGTGCGGTCAACAGCGGCGATGCCGCCGTGAAAACCATTACCAACTGGGTCGAAAAGCACAGCAACTGGCAGGAATCGCTGCTGATTGTTACCGCCGATCATGGGCACTATCTCGTGATCGAAAAGCCCGAAGCTCTGATCGCCAAGTAGCCTGTTGCTAGAACGAGCCGCCGTAAAAAAATGCTCGCGGTACGCGGAGACCTGTTGAGGCCTAACTGTGAAATACGTTTGTGCCTGTGACCGCCCCACAGCAACAGGCAACAAACAACACACGGATCAGGACAGGAGCCGCGGCATGGACATCTTTGCAGTGGGGGACCACAGGAATACGATTCGCATGGCCAGCAGCCTGTTGCTGCTGGCGATCAGCACGGGTGGGGTTCGGCTCGCAGTGGCGCAAGATGCCAGTACCGAGGGCTCGGCGACCGACTCCAAAGCGGCCCGCAAAGCCCTGGCCTCGCAAAAACAGATCGCCAGGCAACAGTTCGCGAATTCTCTGCGCACACGGCGTGCCCAGTCGCAACGGGCGGCCGGAGCGTTTGACGATCTGTTTGGGCAGGGAGCGAGCAGCCAGGTCCTGTCGTCTGGGCTGACGGCTGCCAGTTCCACCGGAAATTCCACTGCTGCGAATTCGACAACGCTCAATGGGGCCGACGCAGCAGGGTCATCGACAGCAACGACCGACAGCACCTCAGCCGACTCAAATATTGGCCGGCGAATCGTCAAGTTCGCGGTGAGCCAGCTTGGCAATCAGGTTGGAGACGGGAGTTCCCGCGCCCTGATTGATGCGGTATTAAGCTCCGCAAATGCGAAAACCGCCGAGCAGAACCTGACCACATCCCTGAACTCAACGACATCCGACAGTTCGTCGAGCAACACAGGCCGGAAGTCGAAAAACGGGCATTGTTCCGGTTCGGCGGCAAACCAGGTGGGCCAGTCGATCACGCTCGAACAGGCGAAACCCGGCGACATTGTGCACTTCGAAAATGCGATCTTCGTGGGGCTCAATTACTGGATGATCATGGGAACCCCCGATCAATGGGCGATTGTCTACCTGGTGCGCGGGAACGAAGTCATCCTGCTGGATCAGGATGTCAATGGCGTCAAGCAGGTCCAATACACGACCATCAATCTGGCCGACCTGCACAGCGGAACGGTCAATGCGTATCGGCCAGTCGCAAAAGAGACTTCAATCGACAGCAACTCGTCGCCGCCAGCCCCCTCGGCCACGACGACGAATTCCACCAGCAGCGACACCTCGTCGGCGTCGCAGTCCGGAACCACCGGCAGCGGCAGCACCAGTCGCAAATATCGCCGTTGATAAATCGATTGTGGGCCCAGGGATTGCCGAATCGCTATGATGCCCAGCATGCCACCTGCAACTTTTGTCGCTCAATCACAGATCGGACGGGGACTGTTCGCCGGCGAACCAATCGCCAGCGGCACGTGCATTCTCGAATTCTCCGGTCCGATCCTGTGTTTGACGGAAGTGCGTGCCAAGGGACAGGCGGCAGCCAACGCGTTGCAGATCGGTGTCGATCGCTACATTTATCTCGACGAACCGGGACGATACGTTAACCATTCCTGTGCCCCCAACGCGGCCGTTGTCGAAGATACGAAACTGGTTGCCTTGCGCCCAATTGCGGCCGGGGAAGAGATTTTCTTCGATTACTCGACCACCGTCAGCGACGGCTGGACCATGGCATGTCTGTGCGGCACGGCCGAATGCCGCGGGCTGGTCGTGGCATTTCAGTTACTGCCCGAGAAGTTACGGCGCAGGTATGTCATCCTGGGCCAAGTGCAGCGCTTCATTCGCGAGCAGGTCGGTGCCTGACCAATTCTGCAAACCAACGCGCCTGATTCGCCGTGGGGTTGCCGTGAAGTAACGGTGACTTCAACCGGGACGCTTTGATGCCGAGGTCGACTTCGATTCGCGTGCGGCGATCATCCGTGCCAATTTTCGCCCGGTGACCGACAACGGCAGCCGGGCGAATTGGGTGCTGGCGACCCACCGCGACTCCCCCTGTGCGTGATCGTGTTCCCCGGCGAGCCATTCGCCCAGGTGGCATTGCAGGGTGATGCGAAAGCGGGTGACACTGTGTCGGATTTCGGCCAGCGGTGCGGTGATCTCGACCGTGAGGCCCGTTTCACGGCGGACCTCCACGGCGACGTCGTGGAGGGCGGGGGAACGAGTCTCGGCGTCCCGCCAGCCAAACCGGACAAAATCCCACAGGCCGGCCCAGCGCACTCCCTCGGGCCGTTTTCGCAGCAGGTACTTCCCGTCACGATGGACCGCAACAGCGACTTCGGTGATCTCGGTCGGCGCAGCGCGCGGTTTAGGCAGGGGAATCTCTGCTTGCCAGCCATTGGTGGCCGCCACACACCAGCGACGAACTGGGCACTTGGAACAATCGGGCGCCGACGGCACGCAGACGCGTGCCCCAAGCTCCATGAGCGCCTGATTGAATTCGCCGGCGTGGCGCGCCGGCACAATCTGCTCGGCGAACTCCCACAACTGCTTCTGCCCGCGGGCAGACCGGGGATCGTCGCGGAGTCCCATGAGGCGGGCATAGAGCCTCAGCGTGTTGGCTTCCACGATCGGCGCGGGCCAATCAAACGCAAACGAAGCAATCGCACCAGCGGTGTATCGTCCGATACCTGGCAGAGCCATCAACTCGCCAGGCTCACGGGGAAACTCACCACGGTGTTCGTTCACCAGCAACCGTGCCGCTTTGTGAATGTTGCGAGCCCGACTGTAGTACCCGAGCCCTTCCCACAACCGTAAGACTGATTGCTCCTGGGCCGCGGCGAGGTCTTGCAGTGTGGGAAAGCGTGCGAGGAACCGCTGAAAATACGGCACGACCGCCGTCACGGTGGTCTGCTGCAGCATAATCTCGCTGATCCAGATCTGGTACGGATCGCGCGTGGCACGCCAAGGCAACGGCCGGGCGTGCCGCCGATACCAGGCCACCAGCGCTCGACGAAAATCGGTCAACGACGCGACCACTCCGGCGGTCATTCTTTACCCGTGGGCAGAATGATCACATCCTGCTTTCCGTCGGCCGATACTTCGACGGGGACCTGCCAGCTTTGGGTTCCCAACTTGCATAACCCGCCGGCGCCCGACCGACAATACGAGTAACTGACCGTCACGACGAATTTCGCTTTGCCCGATTTGCCGGCCAGCGGCAGATCGAACTTGATGCGACTACCATCTTCCGGCACTTCGATTTCCCGGCGGTCCTCCAACAGGTCCGAGGCTACGAGCGCCTGGTCGTCTTCGGACGTCACACGATACAACACGGGGGCCGACTTGTTCAGTTTGAAACCCTCTGGAATCTGTAACACGGCTTCAAATGCGATCCGGTCACCCGCCATGAGTTTCTGGGGAGTGACGGGAATCGCCCTTGCCGCATCCACGACAGCCGAGTCCACCGGCTTAACCGGAGTAGGGGGCTTCAAGCCGTCGATGACGAACGGTTCGACCTTACCGGTGGTCAGATCCACCTTACGAATCTGGTGGTTGTTGGTATCGGCGACAAACAGCACATTGCCGGCGACGGCCAAGCCGGCCGGTTCCGAAAATCGGGGGGGATCGAGTCGATCTCCCGACTTGCCATCGCCCAAATAGGTCTCGACCGAGTTCTCGCGCGGTGAAACACGTTTCACCTTGTGGTTGTAACTGTCGGCGACATAGAGCGCACCGCCAGCCCAGGTGATACCAAGCGGATGCTGCAGTCGTGCGTCGGCACCCACACCATCCCGATCACCGAACTCGAAGAGACTGCGTCCGCGGGGCAGATTTGATGTGCCCACAATCGTCGTCATTTCGCCCTCGGGATCGAGTGGCACCCGCCGCACCGCGGAGCCTTCACTGTCGACGACGTACAGAAACTCGCCATCGGTCGTGATGCCCGAAGGTTGAGCCAGGGCCGCTTCACTGAGGGGACCGTTAATGATGTCTTCGCGACCTGAACCTGCGTAGGCCTGAACCGCATGAGTTTTCAGATCATACGTCCAGATCTGGTGGGGTCCGGCCATCGCGATGTACAGCTTGCCGTTAACATGCACGAGATCCCAGGGACTGTTGAGGGCCGTCTTCAGTCCTTCGCCCCCGCCACGTCGATCAAGCCCCTGTTTTCCGGTACCGGCAATCGTCCGCACGGTTTTCTCGGCGAGGTCAATTTCACGCAGGGAGTGGTTTTCGGTGTCGGCGACAAAAAGTGAATTCCCGACGAGAGCCAGTCCTTGAGGATGATCGAATGTCGCGGTGGTATAGGAACCGTCGTTCCGACCCAACCCGCCAGAGCCAATCACGTCCAGCAATTTCCCATCCAGCGAGGCCACGACTATCCGATTGTGATTGCTGTCGGAAATAAACAGTCGCTTGCCTTCCGGATCGGCGAGGAGTTTGCCGGGAAATTTCAGAGGCGCTGCCTTGAGCTTGTCACGCTCCAGGTCAAATCGAACCGGACTTTCATCCAGCGTTTTCTTGTGCCGATGGTAGGCAATGAGCCGACCGATCACCTTATCGAGCACTTCGCCATTGCCCTCGCCTGACACGTAGCCGCAGTAGTAGCCTTCAGGATCGATGAGCACGAGCGTCGGCCAGGAATTCACGCGAAATTTCTGCCAGACGAGCATATCGGAATCATTAATCACCGGATGCGAGATCTCGTAACGGAGGATGGCGCGGCGGATGTTCTCAGTCTCTTTTTCGTTGCTGAATTTGGCCGAATGCACGCCGATGACGACGAGTTGCTTGTCGTATTTTTTCTCGAGCATGGCGAGATCGGGGAGGACATGCATGCAGTTGATGCAACAGAATGTCCAGAAGTCGAGGATCACGACCTTACCGCGCAGATCTTTCAGAGAGATTTCGCCCCCCACGTTCAGCCAGCCATTCCCGCCTTCCAGGTCCGGTGACTTGAACCGTTGCGGAAAGGGGTTTTCGGTGACGACCTCGACGTCGTCGCCGGCAGGTTTTTCGTCCGATTTCTGATCAGGGTTCTTCGACTCACCCGGTTTCTGATCGGGGTCACCCTTGGTCGGTTTGGCAGTCCCGGTTTTGTTTTCCGGGGGCGCCGCGTGAATCGCCGGGCTTCCCAATGACACCGCAACGGCCAGGCAACACAGTATCAGCCCGCGCCGCAGCCTGGGTAACGTCGATCCACCGGCAGCAGCACCGCACGCACAGGGATCAACAGACGGGATTTCAGTCATCGGCGACAACTCCACGACAGGCATGAGGATCAGGCGGGAACAAAGCAGCGGCCGAACCTGACGGCCAAAGGATCGCTGATCCGCTGTTGTGCCAGTCCGGACAATTCCGCGCTTCCACTCGCGGCCCCTGAGTATACCAGTCAAATTTTTATTGGACTACCCAGGCAGCAGCGCCCGCGTGGCGGGGGCAGGGCTGTTCCCTCGTGCGGGCCCCGCGAAACCGGTTTGGCGAGGGGATATCTCGCGAATCAGGACTCGCGGGCGCAACTCACATTCGGCCACCGAAACCGGCTCTTCTGCATCGAACAGTGATTTCGAATCCTCTGCAGCCGAACCCGCAGGGCGACAAACTCGCGTGTGCGCTGCAATAGCATAAGCGGATTTCCGTTCATTCTCGATTGACGCCGGCCTGACAGTATTTCTTAAGACGCTCAATCTGCAGGTCTTTTTGCTCCCGGCTCCAATCGGAATCGAACCGAATGTCCTTGGAAGTGTGACTGATGGCTTGTGCAGCGCGATCGCAGACACGCATCGGGATCGCGAATCCCGACAATTCTCGCCGATCATCCAAAAGCGGGGCGAGAATCTCTCGGGCCAGTGGGTGGCCATACCACAAGACGCGGCACATCGTCTCTGCACGCTTGGCACTTCCGGTCGACAAAAACGTTTTATAAACGGCTCGGGCTTCGTTCGGGAATCGCTCGCCGATCATTCGCAACAGATACTGCCCGTCATCTGTGTCGTCATGCAACGTGGACAGCAGTTTGACGGCTGCCTCGAAGACAGTGCGTCCCTGTTCAATCTCGCCTGGCAGTGTTGCCATGAAATAATCTTCGTTGGCGCAGTGTGTCATGATGTCGTCGACTTTCGTTCGCACCGCAGTTGCGCGCGAAGTCGCAATGGATTCAAGTTTGCCTGTTACGAGCGGCTTGGCTTCCCTCTCCGCAGGATCAATCCTGGAAAGTTGGTCCAGCAAGAGATCTTCATATCCTCGATTCGCCAGACAGCGCAGGCACGCAGGCGCTAAACTTGGGTCATCGGAATTCTCGAGGAAGATTGCACGGACCGCTTCGCCAATCTTGTGACTGTCCTCATGAATCAATGACGCAATAAACCGGGCTTGCTCGGTTCGCGACTGATTTTCGGATGGCGGTCGATCGCGAGACGTGATGCTCGCAGGCAACTGGAAGAGTTGTACCAAAAGGTCATACGGTCGGGTCTCGAACCGGTCGTCGAAATCAAAGTCGTCGAAGAGTTGTTTCCTGATTCCACCGGCGAATGCACTGCCGTGCTGACGCAGGAAATCCTCGTAGGCCATTGCCCGTAAAGCAGGATCTGCAATTTTGTAGAGGGTATCGCGACAGAATTTCTCGATCACGAAAACATCGAAAGTCGGTTTGGCCAGCTCAGAAACAACCAGGTCATCGACGGCGCCGGGATAGTACAGCGCCAGACGCAAGTAAGCGCCGATGCGGCGGTCCTCGTGGTCTGGATGCACAAAATCTTCGACCAGCAATTGCTGATGCGATTCGGGTGAGAGCGAACTCCAGTCTTCGAGGATGACCTTTCGAAGTTGATCGGAATAGGTCGGCGAACTCACCAGCAACCCGCCGCTCGGTTGATAACGAGTGGCTGAGAAATTTCGATTCACAATCTGGCCGAGGGCGACGAAACACAAATCACCAACTGTGATGACATGCCGATCCGGATGTTCATTCTCACTCGCGAAGTCGTCGCGATTGACCCCGGCGGGAGCATTGGGCCTGGTGCGACGGTTGAAATCGTACTCATCGGAAAAGTCAATCCACATCATTCCCGTCATGGCGGGGATTTTCGTCGGACGCTTATCGCCAATCCGTTTTAAAAGTACCGGAACAGCCGCCGCGCCATGCCGAACAATTTCGCGAAGCGTTTTCGATCGGGTGGCCTTCATCCCCCCCAGAACACCCGTCGAAATCTGACCTGGCTCATCGAATGGCAAAAACTCCGAGCCGGAAAAATACACGCTGTATCCAAACCCAGGCTCTGACGTGTCGGGCAACTGGTCGATCAGTTTTTCAATGTCAACGCCCGGGGGGGCGGGAGCCCGGGACGATATGGCACCGCGTTTCGGACTTTGATCGCAACCAGCGACGAGACAGATTGAGAGGAACGCAGCAACGACGAGAATCAGACGCATGGCGAATTCCATTTTCCGGAGAACAATATCACGACTGCGGGGTCATTCGCGTTGTTTCGTCGTTATCTGCAACCTCGACGAGCACTTTGCCGTCAGGATCCCGTGGGCATTTTGCAAAACAAATCCGGTTGTCCGTGGGTCTCAGTGAATAAACATCACAGCAGATCCGGCTGTTGGCTGAGTTCCACTTTCCATTGAATCCGATTTTTGAAATCGTGAAAGCAACGAAGACAAATCCAGTGGCGACGGTCTACCGTCGCGTAACCTGCATGTTCCGCGTCGCTCGCTTCTGCCTTCCCGAATTTCGACCAGCAGAACTCGCAGTGGTCATGGTCCCAGTTCGGATTGTCGGCCGGAATGGTCCAATTACTCCATGTGAGCTGGACACCAAGGAGATACGCTTCTTGGCCCGCCATCCGCCAGTCGTCGGGTTTCTCAGTCATCGCAACCACCTGGCCCCTGGAACAAATTTGGCAATCAGCAGACCTTCAACTTATCGAATGCCGCTGGCCCAATATACCTCAGTTTGCTGTCGAGGGAGCCCGCTGGGGAATTCGGACGGTAAACGACGAGCCTACGTCCAACTGACTGGTCACCGTCAAGGATCCTCCATGGGCTTCGACAATGCCCTGGCAGATGGCCAGACCGAGTCCACTGCCTCCACGTTCGCGCGAGCGGGCCCGGTCCACGCGGTAGAAACGCTCAAACAAATGGGGCAAATCGGCCTGGGGAATTCCCACACCGGTATCTGATACGACCAGCAGCGAGTCGGGCCCTTCCACGCGGGTTGAAATCGTGACGGTCCCTTGTGGTCGGTTGTAGAGGATGGCATTCGCCAGCAGATTCGCCACGACCTGCGATAAACGACCGGCATCTCCGCTGACGGGCGCTGGATGCAATTGAGTGACGACTCGCACCTCGTGTTCTTCTGCCAGGCGGGCCATGAGCGTGACCGAATCTTCGACAATCCGGCGCAGGTCAACGGGCGCCGCCTCCAACTTCAATCGCCCGGCATCGGCCCGCGCTAAGGTCAGCAATTCCTCGACTAGCAGTTTCATCCGCTTCGATGAACGCAAAGCCACTTCCAGAGCAGCGCGGTATTCTTCGGGAGTCCGCTGCCGAGCCAGGGCCAACTCGGCATGTGACATGATTATGGCCAGCGGTGTCCGCAGTTCGTGTGAAGCATCAGCCGTAAACCGAACCTGTCGCTCGAAGGCCTGTTCGAGTCGATCGAACATGGCATTCAGGATCTGGGCCAGCTCTCCCAATTCATCGTCAACACGGGTCGCATCGACGCGCCTCGAAAGGTGACTCGCCGTGATCGACGCGGCCGTGGTGCTGATTGCCTGAATCGGTCGCACGGCACGACCGGCCAGGAACCAGCCACCCACCAGTCCGACCGAGAGCACTCCCAGTCCGGCCGCCAGCACTTGCCAGTTGAGCGTGCGGAGCGCGGCGAGTTCCCGTTCGATCGAGCGACCGACGACAATCCGGGTTTCTTCAGGTCCGAAGACCATGATTTCACGGATTTGTCCTGACTGCCGGTATTGCACATCGCGTCCGGGTTCGGGGGGCGATTCGAGGACGGAAGGGCGCACCAGGGGTTGGGCTTCGGGCTGGGATTTCAGCAACGCCCCATTGCGGCACCAGATTGCAAAATAGGGTGGGGTCTCACGATCGGCATACCGTTCGGTCAAGCCTCCGGACAATCGCAGAGCGCGTTCGATGTGCTCATGCGGTAACGGTGGCACGGGGCGTCGCCCTGCTCCCGCCGGGTCGGGCCGGTCTCCGTCGGGGCCCAACGATTCCACGCGAGGATCGTGTGGCGGCATTCCTTCGGCACGAGGGCCATCACGGTCTGCCCCCCGTGGGCCCCGGGGAGGAGGCCCGCGGTCGGCAGGTCGGGGGCCGGCTGGACGTCGCTCGGCAGGTGGGCGATCGGCCGGGCCACGCTCGTCAGGAAACCCCGCATCTGGACGGCGGCGGTTCTGCGCCGGCTCGAATGGAGGTCGATCTGCCGATTCACGCTCGGCCCGCATCCGGTCAAGCCCGCGACCTTCCAGCAATTCGCGGGGCAAGCCACGCAGTCCACCTTCCAGCACACGTGCGGCGGCGACCAATTCGGCATCGATCTCCTGCAACCGCAGTTGCCTGACCGCCGCGTGCAGGAAGAAACCAAATCCGCCGATGGCCAGACACAAGATAGCCGCATGCCAGACCTGTAGACGCCAGCGGAGGGAATGAAAGCGCATGGCTGTTATCCGTCGATCAGGTAGCCCTGACCGCGCCGAGTGATGATGAACTCTTTGCCGATCTTTTTTCGAATGTTCGAAACGTGCACATCCACCAGATTCGACAGACTTTCATCGTCTTCGTTGAACAGGTGATCATAAATCATGGTGCGTGTCACCAGTTCCCCGCGATGCAGCGCCAACAGTTCCACCAGAGAATACTCCATCGCCGTCAGCACAATGATCTCGTCTTTTCGACGAACGGTCTTGCTCACGGTATCGACGGCGATCTCTCCAATCAGAATGACCGGCCGCGACTGGCCAGCCGCCCGCCGAATGAGTGCCCGAAGCCGAGCATGTAGTTCCGCAAGCTCGAACGGCTTGACCAGATAATCATCGGCCCCCGTATCGAGACCTCGCACGCGGTCCGCGGTCGCGTCGCGGGCGGTCAGCATGAGCACCGGCGTGGATTTCGACTCGCGTAATTGGGTGAGCACCTGCCAGCCATTTTTTTTCGGCAGCATGACATCCAGGACGATCGCGTCGTAATCCCAGGCCTGGGCTTTATCGAGTCCGTCGACACCGTCGGCAGCGGCATCGACGGCGTACCCCTCTTCTTCCAGATCGGCGACGAGCACGCGCAAGAGATCTGGTTCATCTTCCACAATCAAAACTCGCATGACAGCCGATTCTAGACGCCCCAACGCGGCCTGCGAGTCTTTTCATCAAAAATTCAGGTTGCAGCGGGACTCAATGCCCACGGCCCTCCCCCGTTTACGATGCCGGACGAGGCGTTTCCCGGGGGCGATAGAACAGCACCACCGGAATCAGAAACAGCGCAATCGCCGCAAACATCAGGGAATGGGGCTGTAGCAACTCGCGCCGCAACCAGTCGAAACCCGCGTAAATGCGGGCGGAGAATAAGATGCCAATCCAGTTGACCAGGTTCATCGCCCCGATCACCCGCCCCTTCTGATCTGACGGGGGCCGCGATTGCAGGAAGACCTGTAATGGAACGGTAAACACCCCGGCGGAAAAGCCCATCACGGCCAACAGACATTTGGCCAGAATCCCTACTGCCGCGGTGGACAGCAGTGAATTTCCTTCCGCCGATCCCAGCCAGCCGACGACCGATAGCAGAAACAAGCCTCCCATCATTCCCGCTGCTCCGCGCAGCACGAATTCGAAGCGAATCTTGTGTCCGGACACCCAGCCGGCCGTCGCGCACCCCGCGGCAATGCCCAGCATCAGGAAGCCGCTCATCAGGCTGGTGCTCTGGTCGGCCCCTTCTTTTGACAAGTACTGGTACAACTGCAACTTGCCAAAGGCGTTCACCGCCGGGAATGCCAAACCGCCGATTAACCAGAAGAGCGAATACATAATCAGCGCCCACATCAACGGGCGGTCCCGCCAGAACATCTTGAGCGTATCCCAACTGACGAACAGGTCCGACCACTCGAATGCCAGACTGGGCCGGGCCGGCGGAGTGCGGCGGACCAGCAACGAGGTCGCGAACCCCACCGAGGCGACTGACAGATAAGCCACGCCAACCAGGACAATGCTGTTGTCGACATACCCTTTCAAGAATCCCGCCAGCACGGTCCCGAGAATGATGGCCACAAACGTGGTCATCAGAAAGATGCCGTTGGTCGCCGGCAGGTGCCCTTCGGGAACCAGTTCCGGCAGAATTCCATATTTAGATGGACCGAAAAATGCGCTGTGCGTCCCCAGCAGAAACAAGGCGAAGAACACGGCCGTCAGGGAGTTCGACGTGGTGTACGAATGCAGGGCCCACGTCCCCAGACAGACGATCCCGATCTCGAGCAACTTACAGAATACGACAATGCCCCGTTTGCTCCAGCGGTCAGAGAGGAAGCCCGCAAACCCCGAAAACAACACAAACGGCAGCGCGAACAGTTCCTGCGCGCGTGGCTGATAATCGACGTCCAGATTCTGACTCTGGGCATAGTCGATGCACATCAACAACACCACCTGCTTGAACAGGTTGTCGTTAAAGGCCCCCAGGAACTGGGTGATCGTCATGCCCCAGAACGAGCGATTCTGCGACAGTGGCGGCAGTGCCTCGGCCGCGCCTGGGTCTGTTGCGGTCGTCATACCGAGTGACTCTCTGATGAATGAACCGGGCAGACCCGACAAAGCCAGGTCTGCAGAAAGTTAGCGGCGAATTGTAAAGTCCCGCCTGTCGTTCGTCACGCCCCTTTGCGAAGCGACCTGTTGATGACGGCAGTCAGCCACGGCAAGAGAGTCGGCAGGATACTGGTTGGCTGGAAGATCAGGTTAACGGTGGAAGTCCCGAGAGCCACGATGTCCCAGAGCCGATCGCCGTGCAGGATCTCGACGGTGCAGATTCACGAACAGTCACTGTGGGTGACGGGCCATCAGCGCCCGTACAAATTCCAGAGCCTCGTCAGGGGTTTGAATCGTACCATCCAGTTGGGCGTTGCGGGCCTGGTCTAGCCACTCTTTGAAGTGCGGTCCGGGGACGGCCCCCAACCGCTGCAGGTCGGTACCATTCACCAGCGGTGGCGGATTGATGTCGTTGACAGCATGCGACTGCAAGTAGTGCTGGCAGAATTCGACGTCGGACGTGGGCAGCTGACGCGCCTGGTTTTGAGCCCAGGTTAAGGTCAACAGGTCGGCCACCAGAGGTTCCGCCAGCAACCGTTTCAGGCGGTACAACGGCCAGTCGGGGACTCCGACCAGCGTGTCTCGGTGGGAAACCAGCCAGCGCACGGCATGGCATTCCTGATTTGACAGTCGCAATCTGCGGCAGACCTGCTCGGCCAGTTCCCCGGCGGCGTCCGCCGCGGCCTGCGGTGCCAGATCATACAACATCGTGGCCAACGCCAGTTCAAACCGTGGTTCGGCTAATGATTCAAGGGCCGCCAGAGTAGCCTGCCAGGGCGGAATGGCTCCGTCGCAAGTCTTGGGTTCGAGAACCGGGGCCAGTTCTGGAACGATCACTGTCAGGATCTGCAGAGACTGGGCCAGTTCCAGCGCTCGACGTCGCCGACGATGGACGAGCATCTTTTTCAGTTCCTGGGCGATGCGCTCCTGGCTGACGACCAGTATCTCTGAACCCATGGACTGTACGGCCGCGGCGGTGGATGGGTCGAGCGCGAAATCGAACCGCGCCACCATCCGCACGGCCCGCAGCATCCGCAATTTGTCTTCCCGAAATCGGGCCCAGGGGTCGCCAATGGCGCGGACAACGCGGCGCTGGAGATCGTCCTGGCCACCCACATAGTCGTAGACCTGCTCAGTGAGCGGATCGTAGAACATGCCGTTGATCGTGAAATCGCGACGGTGGGCATCTTCCTCGGCGGTGGCGAAGGCCACATTTTCGGGACGGCGTCCATCGCGATAGGGACCCTCCGTCCGAAATGTCGCCACTTCGACATCGCCGGCGCCGCTGCGACGCGGGCCCTGCACCAGAATCACGCCGAAACTGGCGCCGATCGCCAGCGTACGACGCGGAAACAATTTCTGCACCTGTTCAGGCCGGGCACTGGTCGCGACGTCGTAATCGTCAGGAGGATGCCGCAGCAGCAGATCGCGAACGCACCCGCCCGCCCAGAGTGCCTGGAAGCCGGCGGCCTGCAGGGTGCGCACCACGTCCACCGCAAATTCCCGTTTCGGATCCGCGCCGGACATTAGAATTCGTAGTCCCGGCCCGGCACGCCGATCTGCAACCTGGGGGTGGCCAATTCCCGCAACTCGGCAAGAATGCTCTCGCGAAAGCTGGGCTTGATGTGCACAACCACGACCTCGACGTCGCTTCGCAGCTTGCGAAGTTCCGAGGCGAACTTAGCC
>JAFEBR010000457.1 GCA_018242565.1 Planctomycetota bacterium
TCGTTAGTCGCATACCAGTTTGCAAAGGTTTCAGAATTGAAGGGCGGGACTCACATGTTCTCGACATTTGCTCGCAAGTTGACTTCAGGACTGCCTGTGTTTGATGACCAGCACAAGGGCGTTTTGTTGGGATGGGACAAAGCCACCGGCCCGAATGGCGGTCGCGCGGCAGTAACCTACGATGGAGACGCGCCACTCTTGACGTGTGCAGCGACAGGGGCCGGTAAAGGCAGGGGTGTGCTGATCCCCAACATGATGACCTATCGCGGCCAGCTCATTGCCGTGGACATCAAGGGCGAGCTGTATCAGGTGACAAGCCGACGGCGACGCGAAATGGGCCAGCAGGTTGCCGTACTCGATCCGTTTCATCTCGTGACGGACCGCAGCGACAGCCTGAACCCGCTTGACCTGATGACGCTGCCCCGCTCGGACATCGACAGCGATTCGGAAATGCTGGCGTCGCTGCTGGCGGTAGGGAACGCATTCGAGAGGGAGCCCTTTTGGAATATCACGGCCAACGGATTGATGGCCGGCATTATCGCCCATATCGCCAGCGGTGCTCCCAAAGACCGGCACCTTGGCCAGTTGCGGGCCTGGCTGTACCACCAGGACCTCGAAATGACTATGGCCAAGATGCTCGACGCGGGTGTGGTCAGGAGTCGGGTCGCATGGGACCAGTTTGTGGCGTATCTGAATGCCCCGCATGAGCAGACGCGGCCATGCATAAAGACAACCGCATGCAGCTACGTCAGTGCCCTGGGGAGCGAGCAGGTGGTTGAAACGCTGCGGGCGTCGTCTTTCCGGCTGCAAGACGTGTACGACGGAAAACCGCTAAGTATCTACATTGTGATTCCGCCGGATAAGCTCGAATCCCACAAGGCGTTGCTGCGGCTGTGGGTCGGCACGTTGCTGACAACGATCATGCGCCGCACCACCATGCCGCGACAAAGAACTCTGTTCCTGCTCGATGAGTGTGCCCAGCTTGGGCCGCTCGACAGTTTGCGGCAGGCAATCACCCTGCTGCGCGGCAGTGGATTGCAGACCTGGACGTTCTGGCAGGACTTGAGTCAGCTCCGGCAGGTCTACCCGAAGGACTGGCAGACCATCGTGAACAATTCAGGGATGTTGCAGGTATTCGGCATCACCAATCACCTGATGGCGAAGGAGTGGAGCGAGTTGCTGGGCCTGAGTCTTCAGGATTTGAAGGAGCTGGCTCGCGAAGATGCGGTCGCTCTGCGGCAAGGGGAAGGAAGCGTAGTGTGCCGCCGACCGGATTATTTGAAGGATGAAGTCTTTGCGGGAATGTTCGACGCCAATCAGCGGTTTGCATTGCAAGGGGTACGGCCATGACGCTCGAAGAACGCCTTGAAAAGATTGAGACCATGCTCGGCGTACTGGTCGAGCGGCAGCAACTGCGGGAGTGGTACTCCGTCGCGGAGTTCGCCCGGATCGTCGGGCGTGCGGAGTTCACCTGCCGCGAGTGGTGCCGAACTGCTCGCATTAAAGCGGAGAAGAAGCATAGTGGCCGTGGTGCCCACGCCTCTTGGGTCATTTCCCATGAAGAGTTGCAACGTTACCAGCGAGTGGGGCTGTTGCGGACGGCCGATCCATAAGCGCAAAGCGCAGTGATGTCACAAATTCGGGGAGCGAATGCCCTGGTTATTTTGAATGAGAGGTCTCTCATGAACGACGAAGAATTGCCGACGTCTGAGCAGTGGGCGCGGTTAGTGCGGGAATGGCGCGACGATGCCGCACAACGCATCCTGCGTGATAAGTGCGTGGAGTACACCGATGAATTCAAGCGCATCCTCGACAGTACCGAGTCTCAGCAAGCGCCGGAAAGGAAAGTGGAGCGAGGCGACAGGGAAATGTAGCCTGCCGATCTCCATCCTTTCTACGCAACCAATTGTCCCGCGCGCCGGGGCCGGGAGTCCTTGCGCGCCTTTTTCCAACCCTGTGGCCTTTCTGGCGGATTTCCTTCATGTCCCGCAGCAATCGACAACCCGATTGCCCAATCCGAGAGGATGCCAAAAGCATCGTCCCGGCCGGGACACCGGACTGGATCACGGCTGAACTCGTCGAGAAGACCATTCAGGTCTGGCAGCCGTATTACCAAGCTACCCTCACGCCCGAAGAAGCAGTTACAATGATCCTCACCGCAGGTCGTTTGTTTGGGGCGCTTTCGTCGAGGACTCCGCCATGAAACAGTTTGCCGCTTTGGCCCGTGTCAGTAGCCGGGAACAGGAACGCGAGGGCTTCAGCCTGGAAGTGCAGGAGGAAGCCCTTAAGCGTTATGCCGCCCAAGCCGGGGGCGAGATCGTCAAGTTCTTCAAGATCGCCGAGACTGCCAGCAAGGGAGAACAACGCAAGACGTTCCGCGAACTGATCGCCTATGCCAAGAAGAACGCCTTCGCTCTCGATGCGCTGCTGTTCTACAAGGTGGACCGGGCGTCCCGGAACCTGTTCGATTACGTCGAACTGGAACGGCTGGAATCCGAACACGACCTGCCGTTTATCTCGATCTCCCAGCCGACCGAGAACACCCCCGCCGGCCGCATGATGCGTCGGACGCTCGCCAACATGGCGAGCTTCTATACCGAGCAGATGTCAGTCGATGTTCGCGAGGGCATCGCCCGCCGCGTCAAGGAAGGCTGGTTCTGCGGTCCGGCTCCCTATGGCTATCGCAATCTCCGCAAGGACGGCCGGGGCGTCATTGAGACCGATCCCCAGGAGTCGGCCAACGTCAAACGAATGTTCCACCTCTATGCCTACGAGAATCTGACGCTCGATGGCGTGGTCGAGAAGATCAACTCCGAAGGCAGGGTGTATCGCCCGTCACAGTCAAGGTTCCCCCGTACCTCGATCCACACGATGCTCAAGGATCGGTGCTACGTTGGCGAAATCCAGCACAAGGGGGAGTGGTATCCCGGCAAGCATGAGCCCATCATCGACCGAGCGACCTGGAACCGAGTGCAGGCGCTTCTCGGCGGACATGTTCACCATGCCACGACGCTGACCTATGCTGGACAGTTCATGACCTGCGGCCATTGCGGTCATCCGGTCACCGGCGAGTTGGTCAGGAAGAAAAGAAAGGATGGCGGCGTCAACGAACACGTCTATTACCGCTGTGCCCGCTATGCCAAGGGTGACCATCCTCGCGTCCGAGTGAAGGAAGCGGACATCGAAGTCCAGGTGCTGGCGATCTTTGACAAGATGAGGGTCGAGGATGAATCTATCCGCGACTGGTTCCGGCTGGTACTGGCATCGCAGACCCGCGACGCCCAGGCTGACAGCCGCTCTCAACGTGTCGAACTGACGCGGCAGGAGACGCTCCTCATCCAACAGCAGGATCGCCTGCTCAACATGCGTCTCTCGGAGGACATCGATCAGAACCTCTTCGCCAATAAGCATACCGAGCTACGCGACCGCCTCGCCTCAATAAAGCTGCAATTGGATGTGCTGGACCGCTCCCACGACGAAACGGCCGAGTTGGCGGCGAAAGTGTTTGAACTCTCGCAAACCTTGAAGGATCAATGGCTTACCGCCGATTACGTCACGAAACGGCGATTGCTCGAAATCGTGTGTTTGAACTGCCGTCTCGACGGCGTAACCCTTTGCCCAGAAATGAGGAAGCCCTTCGACGTACTCGTCGAAGGGCGGTTTCTAGAAAAAAGCGGAGAGAGGGGGATTCGAACCCCCGGTAGCCCTTACGGGCTACGCCGATTTAGCAAACCGGTCCATTCGACCACTCTGGCATCTCTCCCAAGGCAGCGGTCAAGAGGGAGTAGGATATCAGCCTGCCCACTGAACTGCAAGAAAACCCCGACCGGAACTCGAATCCGATTCGCAGAAGAATGGGAAAAACGAGGCCGCTCGGCCAGGATCGAGCAAATGGCGAAGCGGCTTCGCCCGGGACAGGCAATTCGCCTTACCGTCGCGGTAACGTGGGCGTACAATCGGGGCATGCAAAACCGTCCCCTCCTGCCCCTGGTGCAACTGCTGGCAGGGACCGTGGCCTATGTCGCCATCGTCCTCGTGGCCTTCTGGATGCTGGGGGGCGAGGCACGTCGTCTGCTGGGGACCGTACTGCTCTGTTTGATTGGACTGATCTCGCTTCCGTTCGGGGCCGCCGTCACCTGGAGCATTGTGCGCTGGTTCAATCGGCACCACGAGCGCGAACCCTGTCAGCGACCCGTGGCGCCCCCCTGACCGTGCGTGATTCTGATCGTTGCGTGATCTCGGCGAAGGCTCTTAGCGTTCGCGCAGCTTCGACAGCAATCGCAAGACCTCGATGTACAGCCAGACCAGGGTCATCAACAGGCCAAACCCGCCGTACCATTCCATGTACTTCGGGGCCCCCCGTCGGGTGCCGGTCTCGATAAAATCGAAGTCGAGAACCAGGTTCAGCGAGGCGATGATCACCACGAACACCGAAAAGCCGATGCCGATGAGCCCGGATTCATGGATCAGGGGAATGCGAATCCCAAAAAAGCTCAAGACGAAACTGACGAGGTACACGAGTCCGATGGCGCCGGTGGCGGCCATAATGCCCATTTTGAAGTGTTCTGTGGCCCGCACGAGACGGGTCGAATAGGCCAGCAAGAGCGCGGCCAATGTGCCGAAGGTCAAGCCGACAGCCTGCAGGGCGATTCCCGGATAACGGTATTCGACGATCGCCGAGATGGCGCCCAGCGCCAGCCCTTCAAAACCCGCGTAGATCGGGGCGGTGATCGGCGACCAGCGAGGCACAAACATCGTCGCCAGCGAAGCGATCAGGCCACCGATCATGCCGGCAATGAAATACCCGTAGGCAAATTGGGGAGGATGGAGCTCACCCGCACGCCGCACGGCTTCCGTCGTCAAGGCGGGTGCTAACGCGTCGGTCTGCACCCAGGTGAAGACCGCGCCGGCACACAGGATGGCCAGCAGAAACCCCGTTTTGATCGCGGTGCCTTCCAGTGTCATGGACTGGCCGGTGGCCGCTTCGCGGGCCGCGTTGGAGAATACTTTGTCGCTGAGAGCAGGGTTTCCGGAGCGCATGTCAAGGGGTCCTGAATATGATGAATGGCCTGGAACAGCGTACGTTTCGGGGTTCAGCCGTCGTGTCCTGGCGACTGGTTCCCGGTCAGACACGCAAATTATATCCGGAGCGGACCACGCGAAACAGTTGAGTCGGCTGATTCCATGTGAAATTGCTGCTGGCGGAGTAATCTAACGCGTCACATCTGGGTGAGTTGCCGCAGTTTTTCGAGGCTGGTCGCGACGGCCGAAAAGGTCTGTGATTGTCCGATGCCGCCCGCGGCCTGCAATTCGGTGTGCAGATTCCCCAGGATGTGACGTTGCAGAAAGTCGGCGAACCAGCCCACGCGCCGGGCGACGAAGGCCGTTTGCAGTTCCCGAAAACGGGCTTCGATGGCGCGCAGACCGCCGGCTGTTCCCGAGAGCGCGGCTTCGCCAACGACGACGGCTCCGGTACCCCCGGCGATATCGGCCATGATATGTCCGGCCGAGGCGGCCAACGCGTGGGCCGCCGGGGCGGTGAAGGCATGACCCACCGGACCGGCGGCCAGAAAGACCACGACCGACGTCATGGGGCGGGCCACGGCGGCCAGGGCGTCCAGCTTTCGGAAGACATCAAACGTCCCGGGGCTTTCTTCACGAAAATTCTGCATCTGGGTGGCGACCACCCGTTCCAGCTCCTGGTGCAGATCGAAGGCGCTGAGTTCGACCGTGAGCTGGTTCAGCAGGTCGGCCCGCGAGGCTCCCGCCAGCAGCGCTTCTAATCGAGGGCGTAAGAGGTCGTTGCCCAATTGGCTGAGCCGGGTCAACTCGCCATAGAGTGCATCGAGTGCCTGCAGCATCACATCGCGTTCTGATTCCCGGTACGCCTGGCTGGGGTCGGGGGGGGCTCCGGTGATTTTCTGTCGCGCCCAGCGGAAGGGATACAGCAAGCCGGCTCCCACGGTGCCATACACGTCGTGCACGGTTTTCGTCCATCCATGGCGATGCGCCCGCCACCATTCGCGGACATAATCAATGAGCAGGCTGACGGGGGCTACGGGCCAGTTATCGACCCGGGCCAGTTCCTGCATCGAGAGCAGGCGCGAGGCCTCGGCGAAGGCCGCGCTGCTGCCGCGGATCTCAGCGATATAGGCTGATACGCCCGTGGCCGGATCAAACAGTTGCTGCAACGCACCACGCAAGGTTCGCAGCTTGATCTCGTGAAACCGCATCTCTGACAAGTCGCGACCGAGGTGGCGTGGCTCGACGGCGGGGGGCGGACTGGGGGCTGTGACCGGCCAGCTGCGTTCGAAAAACGGCAGACGATTCGCTTCCGCCGAGCGGCGGTCATTGGGGGTCACGTACAACAGGTCCGGACGAATCCCCGTTTCGCGCGTGAACGTTTCGAGCCATAACGGCCAGTAGGGTTCATCTTCGGGCAGCAGGCACTGATTGAAGACGACGACGATGGCCTTGTCTTCTTCGGCGGCCTTGCGGAAGAACTGTTTCACCGCGGCGTCGTTGTATTTCTGTTGCGTCAGCACGGCGACCAGGACATCGGCGCAATGTCGAATGTGGTCGGCACGCAGCCAGTTGATCTCGGCATCGCTGTCGATGTCGGGACTGTCCAGAATCAGCAGATTGGGGGGCAGGTCCGGATGCGATTTCCAGAACAGCAGATGTTCCGGGCAGTTCGTCAGCGATTCGTTGGCGTCCGTCCATTGCCGTAGTGTAAACCCATTGAAGATCGACTCGAGTCGAAACCGCGTTTCGAACCCCGGAGGGACGAGGCAGACCGGATGTTTGGTCCCCGAAGCCAGGGGGCTGGTGGCACTGATCCGACTGCCGGCCAGATGGTTGAAGACGACGCTCTTGCCAATGTTGGTGCCGCCGACAACCGCGACGACGATGAATGGCTGCTCGGCGAGTTGGGGGATCAGTTTCCGTTGCAATAATTCGTACCATTCGCGGCCGGCCAAAGGCGTAATCTGCAATGGGCTGGTCAGGCTCTGCAAGTCAGACAACGCCGTGTCCAAACGGCGAACTTCTTCGGCGCAGGCTGCGAAAGGGAGTGGCAATTCAGGAGAATTTGGGTCAGGCATGCAGGTAATTTACCAGAAAATGGTCCCGTTCCCATCGGTTGGCCCGTCAAAATCCGGGAACGAGGTCCTGGGTGATTGATTTTCTGGACGTGGCTTCGGGCGGGCCTGAGGTGTAATACGCCTTGCCGCACGGTGAATCGACCGATGGTCTCGAAAATCGCGAGTCATTGCGCGGCGATCCAGGAGACGATTGACGCGATGGCGGCCACGGCAACAGGCCAGGGGGTATAGCACCGGCCGGCGCTTTTTCGTTAAGATTTCAGCCAATGGTTCGCGCTGGGCCGACGTTGAGGACCGGCGCCCATCGGTGGTGGTCCCTGGCGATCGTGACGCGCGGACCGTGAATCTGGTGCCTGACCAATAACGACTGTGTCGCAGGTCGGGGTGGTCGGAACCCAAACAAACCTTGAACAATTCACCTGGGAGCGACTGTCGCAACGTGAAAACCTGGTTGTTGTTAGCCTGTGGGGTTACAGGCGGCCTGTGTTTCTCCAATCGCGCTCCCGCGTGGGAAAGTCCGACCGCAGGACTTGGCGGACGCCGCGTCGCTCAGCAGGTCGCGCCACGTCCGGTATTGCAGGCCGCTCGGCTGCGGGTCACGCCGTCACCTGTTGGGCCCGGGGGTGTCTCGGATTCCGACGATGATTTCGATGTCGACGCGGTCGAGGAAACTGGAAACCAGGTACCGGCGCAACCTGTTCGTCCGCTGGGACCAGCCGCCGCGCAGTT
Organism: Planctomycetota bacterium; assembly: GCA_018242565.1. Lineage (GTDB taxonomy): Bacteria > Planctomycetota > Planctomycetia > Planctomycetales > Planctomycetaceae > JACQFH01. The sequence goes on from JAFEBR010000457.1 coordinate 7,833, forward strand.
CCAGCAGATCGTATTCGGTGGGTATGCCGGCGATGTGTACGCGGCGGCCAGCCATCAGATGGAGTTTCTGCTGCAGACAAGGTTGACGACGACCGACCAGATCTGCCAGCTCACTCCGGCGCAGAAGCACAAGTTGCAATTGGCCGGCCGGGGCGACATCAAACGCCTGGTGGAAGAGATGCGCGAGACACGCGAGCGATGTGAAGAACACGACCGGGGCGGGGCAGGGGCTGTTCCCGAAGAGTTGTTTGCTGTGGCACGCAGCTTTCGGAATCGTCTTGAGAACGGTCCGTTTGGTCCCACGTCGGTGCTGGCCCGAACCTTGCCCCAGATCCTGACGGCCGAGCAATCCGCACAAAACGAAAGTTATCTGGCGCTGGAGCGGCTGGGGGGCCGCATGCACTTGCGTCCGCACGGTGACGGAGAAATCAAAGCCCTGCGCATGACGAAGGGAACCTTGACCGACGAGGGACTCGCACCGGTGGCCACGATCGCGGGGCTCAAATCGCTGAACCTGGACTACACTCAGGTTTCGGATGCCGGACTGGTGCATCTCAAATCGCTGAAGACGCTGGAAATTCTCGAAATGGAAGGTACGCGGATCGCAGGGCCGGGTTTGGCGGCATTACGCGATCTGCAGATGCTCGAAACGCTCGACCTGCGCCGTTGTAAGTTGAACGATCAGGGGCTGTCGTCGCTGCCTCGACTGGAGGCCCTCAAGGTGTTGCAGCTCTCGCACACGCAGGTAGCCGGTCCGGGAGTCCCTGGGATTGAGAAGTTGCCCCATCTCGAAGTCTTGATGCTGGTCCAGACACCCGTCGAGGATGCCGCGCTGCCGAATCTTGCCGGGTTCCCTCGCTTACGTGAACTGAACCTCGAAGGGACCGCCGTGTCAGATGCCGGGCTGCCGCACCTGGCCCGTTTAGCCAGCCTGGAAACTCTGGACCTGCGGCGAACGCGTGTGACCGATGCCGGGCTGGCGCACCTGAAAGACCTGCGAGCTTTGCGAGCGGTGTATTTATTTGGCACCCAGGTCACCCCGGCGGGGGCGATGGCGCTTGAACGTGAGATGCCGGGCACTCGTGTCGTGCGCTGAACCGGTCTGAAACGGGGGCTGGGGGCAGGGGCGCTTAAGCGGTCTGAATCCGCCGAATGGCGGTGACCAGGTGGTCGATTTCCTGTTTCGTGTTATAGAACGCGAACGAAGCCCGCACGGTGGCATCGAGGCCGAACCGACGCAGCGAGGGTTGTGAACAATGGTGGCCGGCCCGGACGGCGATGCCTTCGAGATCGAGCAGTCGTCCGATTTCTTCGGTCTTTTTGCCAGGCAGCACGAACGACACCACTCCCACCTTGTCGCGAGCCAGTCCGACCAGACGGACGCCCGGGACCTGTGATAGTCCGTGCGTGGCGTATTCGAGCAATTCGTGTTCGTACTTGGCGATGTTCGACAACCCCAGGCGCGTGACATATTCGAGCGCGGCACCCAGGCCGACCGCGTCGGCGATGTTGGGGGTGCCCGCTTCGAACTTGGCCGGGGGGCCGGCGAACGTCGTTTCTTCGAATGTGACGTGACGAATCATGTTGCCGCCACCCTGCCAGGGGGGCATGATTTCCTGCAGTTCGGACTTGGCGAAGACCGCACCAATTCCCGTGGGGCCGAAAATCTTGTGGCCCGAAAACACGAAGAAGTCGCAGTCGAGTTGCTGGACGTTGACGGGTGTGTGCGCCACCGTTTGCGCGCCGTCGATTAAGACGCGGGCATTGTAGCGCTTGGCCATCTGGATCATTTCCTGGATGGGGACCAGCGTTCCGAGGCTGTTCGAGGCATGCGTCAGCGAGACCAGTCGGGTGCGTGGTCCCAGCAGCGATTGATACTCTTCGAGCATAATCTCGCCTCGGTCATTCACGGGAATCACGCGGATGACCGCCCCTTTTTCGCGGGCCACCTGCTGCCAGGGAACGATGTTGGCATGGTGTTCCAGCGTCGACAGAATGATCTCGTCGCCGGGTTGCAGAAACTTGCGGCCGTAGGTCTGGGCCACCAGGTTGATGCCCTCGGTCGTGCCGCGTACGAAGATGATTTCGTTGACAGAGCCGGCCCCTAGAAATTGCTGCACCGTTTCACGGGCCTTTTCGTAGGCATCGGTCGATCGCGCGGCCAGAGTATGAGCCGCGCGGTGGATGTTGGAATTATCGTGCGTGTAGTAATGCGACAGGGTGTCGATCACGCTTTGGGGTTTTTGCGTTGTGGCGGCGTTATCGAACCAGACCAGGGGCTTGCCATGGACAAGTTGGTGCAAGATGGGGAAGTCTTTGCGGATTGTGGGAATATCCAGCGGTCGCGAGGCCGGAATGCCCGCCAGGTTCACCGACGAGACTCCGGTCGGGGCGCCGTGAACCGGAAAACGGACGGCTGGTTCTGTACACAGGCCGGCGGGATTCTGCCAATGGGTCGACTGCACGCGTTGGACGAATCCGCGCAGCCCCTCGGGATTCAGTTCCTGGTTGGGTGCAGCCAATCCAGGCGACGCGGCCAACCCCGGAATGGTGAGCGGATCGAGGTTCAACTGCTCGGGCAGTTTGCGCACTGCCGTCGAATTCGGCAGTGTGTGGAGCCCGGGAATGTTCGCGGTCATGGGTGTCGCCGAGGCGACGGGGGACGCCGCGTGCGACGCCAGACTGGCGGGTGCGTCGTGGGGGATCTGCTGATTCATCGCCGGCAGCAGGGCGGCCAACTCGGGTGCGCCCCCTCCGGCGGCGGCCTGTGCTTCGTGTAATAAACGCGAGGAAATCTGGGAAATCAGCTCGGGTGACAGATCCGACATGAGTACACGCTCGTTGAAACGCTGGTCACAAGGCGCTCGGCGCCCGGGATGTTCAAGGCCGCTGTCCCGCAGGGATCTGGCTGAGGCACGCCGTGCTGGTCGGCCAGATCCTGCGGACTGAATGGACGGGTTGATTCGGAATCAGATTCCCGACCCGTCCTGATAGCTCTTCGGTTCACGTGACGCGTAGTCGTGGTAGTAGCCGACTTCAACGTTCTCGAGTACAGCCAGTGCATCATCGGTCAACACGGCACACGAGAAATACGCAGTCAGCAGGTACGAAGCGACACCCAGGCTGTCGAGTCCCATCAGGCGTGCCGACAGGCTGGGCATGATTTCTCCGGGAATGCCGGTCTGATGCAGGCCCACCACTCCTTGTTCGGCTTCGCCCACGCGCATCAGCAGGATACTCGTGGTACCGAACCATTGATTGGACCGATAACGGCTCTTGACCTCGAGCTTGTCGCACGGAACGAGCGGAACGCCACGCCAGGTGATGACCGGGGATCCGAACAGGTTCATGGTGACCGGGGGCACGCCGCGCCAGGTGCATTCGCGTTCGAATGCGGCAATGGCCTTCGGATGGGCCAGGAAGAAGCCCGGTTTCTTCCAGACCAAAGCCAGCAGCTCATCGAGATCGTCGGGAGTTGGCGCGCCGTAACGGGTGCTGATCCGGAACGCGGAGTCGACCGAATGAGTCAGACCAAACCGCTTGCTGTTGACCAGTTCCCACTCCTGGCGTTCCTTGATGCCCTCAATGGTGAGCCGCATCTGTTCTTCAAGCTGGTTGTACGGACCGTTGTACAGATCCGAGACGCGCGTGTGCACACGGACGACAGTCTGAACGCTCGACAGCGAATACTCGCGAGGACTCGCCGAGTAATCGACAAACGTTTCGGGAATCTCGACGTTTTCGGCGAAGCCCGAAACGAGATCGATGTTCCGTTCGCCGTAGCGGTTCACGGACGATTGCAGTTCCTGGTGGCTGGCGATCACCTTCTGGAATTCGGACCGCAGGCTGGGAGCTTCATTGAGTACCGTATCGAGATCCTTGCGCGAGAGAGTCAGCAGCACGCAGGGAGTGATCGTGCGAATGGTGACATCCGAGGGTTTGTCGGAAACGATGTCGGTTTCGCCGAAGAATTCGCCGTCGGTCAGCAGGGCGATGCGCAGGTCAGCGCCATGGGCCCCCTTGCTGAGGACTTCGACCTGACCCTGGGCGATAATGAAGAACTTGCTGCCGTCGGTACCTTCGACGATCAATTGATTGCCAAGGGTGACATCTTCGATCTTGAACCGCTTGGCAATCCGGACCAGGATGGGCTCGGGCAGGCCCGAGAACAACGGGACACTGCGGAGCGAATCGGCCGCGATCGGGCCGGCACTGGCCGACAGTTCAATCGCGATGCGCTGGGCCTTGGGAAGTTCGACCTTGGTGCGGTTGACGCGATACGTACCACCATCGACCTGGACCCAGGGCAACAGGCTGAGGAGCCAGCGCGGGGTCGTGGACATCATCTTGGGCGAGGTTTTGGTCGTATTCGCGAGATTTCTCGCGACGGATGTCGTCACGCTGCGCTGTAACAAGTTGTCGGCTCCGCTCACGATTGGTGTTCCTTTTTAAGAAATGGACTGGCCGTCAAGCATCGGCGCCTGCCGGATTAAAACGAGTTTTGCCTCACGATGTCAAACGCCCGGGCGAATTCGAGCCTGTTCAGTGGCTGATGGCTTAGACCGAGGTTGCCTGACTGCCGGCCGTCGCTGACGCCGTTGCGGGCTTGGATTCATTCGATTCGACGATTCCCGCAAACAGCGTTGTCGACAGGTAGCGCTCTCCGAAATCGGGGAGTACAGTGACGATGGTTTTGCCGGCAAACTCGGGCCCGGCGGCGACCTTGAGCGCCGCGGCCATGGCGGCACCGCAACTGATGCCGCACGAGATGCCCTCTTCGAGCATCAGGCGGAGTGCCGTTTCGATCGACTCTTCATCCGTCACTGTTTGCACTTCATCGATGATTGACCGATCGAGAATGGCGGGGACAAACCCGGCACCGATGCCCTGAATCCGGTGTTTCCCCGGAGGTCCGCCTGACAGGACCGGACTCGAAGCGGGTTCGACCGCGACGATGTGAACCGGGCGTTTCTGCTCTCGTTTCAGGTACTGCCCGACTCCCGTGATGGTGCCACCCGTACCCACGCCGGCCACGAATGCGTCGACTTGACCGTCCGTGTCGCGCCAGATTTCCGGCCCGGTGGTTTGAAAGTGAATCTGGGGATTCGCGGGGTTATCGAACTGCCGGGGCATGAACCAGCCAGGCTGGCGGGCCAGGGATTCCGCCTTGGCGATGGCCCCTTTCATCCCTTCGGCTCCGGGGGTAAGGATGAGTTCGGCCCCAAAGGCCTTGAGCATGGCCCGACGTTCGCGGGACATGGTGTCGGGCATCGTCAGTACGAGGCGATAGCCTTTGGCCGCACAGGCGAACGCCAGCGCGATCCCCGTGTTGCCGCTGGTGGCTTCAATGACTTTGATGCCGGGTTTGAGCACGCCCCGTTTCTCGGCATCCCAGATCATCGCCGCTCCGATGCGGCATTTGACGCTGCATGCCGGGTTGCGACCCTCGATTTTGGCCACGATTCGGCCCGGCAAACCCTGCGTCAGCCGGTTGATCTGCACGATGGGCGTGCGGCCGATGGCTTCCAGGTTATCTCGATACACAGCCATGTCGACAGATCCTCGCAGCGATCAGGGGAAAGGAAACGTAGGCTTTTCGGGCGGTGGAACTCAGCACGGCAGCACGCTAACGGGGTCTGGTCTCTGGTACCGTTGGCAAGGCCACCGCAGCGAATGTTCAGCGCGATTCTTTTTCTGAGGTGAACCGGTGGCGTTCGGTTCGGTCGATCTGGATGACCCGCCCATCCTGAACGATCACGGTGACCTGGCCGAAGCGCAGTCCGTGGAGCGAATCCAGAATGGATTTGAGAACGGGTTCTGGCAGATGGTCAGAGCCTGCCGGTCCTGACGAAATCGTGCTGGATGTGTTCATGATCTCACCTTTCGGAAGGGAATCAGGGATCGCGCTACGCTGGTCACGTCGGGGGGAATGCCCGTGGGCCCCGTCGCTGGAGCGCCGGTGGGCGTCCACTGCGGGAACAGGTTTCCGTGAGGAATTGCGTTCAATGAGATTCAAAGGAGACTCCTGATACAGCGGCGCAGGCGAAGCGGGTGGATGTCAGATGACATAATCCTGATCGGGCGTGAAGACACGGGCTGCCCACGGGCGAACATGCACCTGTTCTCCCACCTTTAATGACAATTGCTGGGCGCGCTCACGCACCAGGTCGACGCTGAGTTCAATGCCGAATTCCTCGGCGAACACCCGCACGCGCTGGACGGCACCGGCGGGATTGACCTGCACAACCCGTCCGGCGAGCGAATGCGCCGAGGCGGTGCGCTCGATCGCCAGTTCGTGCGGACGGACATACGCCGTAGCGGTCCGGGGTTCCGAGTGGGTGTCACCCTTGACGCTGAGCGTGAAGGGCCCGACCTCGGCTTGTCCGCCGAAGACCCGGCCGTGAAACACGTTGACGTTCCCGATGAAGTCCATCACGAACGGCGTGGCGGGATGATCGAAGACTTCCTGCGGGCTGCCCGCCTGCTCGATGCCCCCCTGCCGCATGACCACGACCTGGTCGGCGACTTCGAAGGCTTCTTCCTGATCGTGGGTAACGAACACCGTGGTGACCGGCATTTCCTCGTGCAGTTTGCGCAGCCAGGTTCGCAGTTCCTGGCGAACCTTGGCGTCGAGCGCGCCAAAGGGTTCGTCGAGCAGCAGCATGCGAGGTTTGACCGCCAGCGCCCGGGCCAGAGCCACACGCTGACGTTGCCCACCCGAAAGTTCCGAGGGGTAACGATTGCCCAGGCCTTCCAGTCGGACCAGGTGCAGCAGTTCGTGAACCCGCTCGTGGACTTCGGCCTTCGGGGCCGATCGGACCCGCATGCCAAAGGCGACATTTTCAAACACCGTCATGTGTCGAAACAGGGCGTAATGTTGAAAGACGAAGCCGATGTTGCGATCACGGGCCGCGCGACCGGTGACGTCTTCGTCTTCAAACAGGATGTTGCCCAGATCGGGAGCTTCGAGACCGGCGATAATTCGCAGTAATGTGGTTTTGCCTGACCCCGATGGACCCAGCAGGGCCGTCAATTGCCCGGTAGGTACTGTCAGCGAAATCTGGTTCAGCGCCGTGAAATCGCCGAACTTCTTGGTGACATCTTGAACTCGGATACTCATGGAGCTTCTCCTGTTGTCTGTGCTGTTTCTTCGAGAGACTGCGTGACGCGCTGCTCGAGGAGCAGTTTCAGCCCGAGCGTCGCCAGGGCCATCAGCGTCAACACCGAGGCGACGGCATACGCCGCCGACATGGCACCGGGGGACTCGTACAGTTTCTGTACCAGCACCGCCATGGTGTCGGTCTCTCCGGAAATTCGACCGGAAACCACATACACGGCACCAAATTCACCAATCGCTCGCGCGTTGCATTGAATGATGCCGAACAGGAGTGCCCATTTGATATTGGGTAACGTCACCCGCCAGAACATTTGCCAGGGGTTGGCCCCCAGGCTGACCGCGGCCAGTTCTTCATCGTTGCCCAACGACTGCATCAGGGGGATGAGTTCGCGGGCCACGAAAGGCAGCGTGACGAAGGTCGTCGCCAGAATGAGCGCTGGCCACGAGAAAATGATGCGAATGCCGTGTTCTTGCAGCCACGGACCGCACCAGCCTTGTCGGCCGAAGATCAGTACGAACATCAGGCCTGCCACCACCGGCGAAACGGCAAACGGCAGGTCGATCAAGGTCAGCAGGAAGGTTCGGCCGGGAAAGCGGAATTTCGTCAAGACCCAGGCTGCGGCGACTCCACAGACTGTATTGATTGCGACGGAGGCCAGCGCGACGATGAGAGTCAGCTTGATGGCATGTCGGGCTTCGGCATTTCCGAAGAGGTTCTCCCAATAAGTCGAAAACCCATTGGCAAAGGCCTTGTAGAACACGAAGATCATGGGGATGACGATGATCCCCGCGACGATGCCGATCGTGGATCCGATCAGCAGGAACCTGAGCCAGGCGGGTTCTGTGGCGACCATGCGGCCGGCCACGCGTTTATGGCGCTGGAAGCTAGGATGCATAGCGGCGGTTCCTTGCTTCGAGCCAATTGATGAGTCCCAGCGACGTGAACGACCCGATCAGCAGCATCACGGCGATCGACGTCGCTTCGGCGTAACGGTAATCATCGAGTTGCGCGACGATCAGGGCCGGAGCGATCTCCGATTTGAACGGAATGTTGCCCATCACAAAAACGATTGAGCCGTATTCGCCTAATCCACGGGCGAAGGCCAGGGCAAACCCGGTGATCATGCCGGGCAGCAGCGACGGCAGCAGGACCTGTTGAAACGTCTGCCAGCGTGAAGCTCCCAGCGAAGCGGCCGCCTCTTCGATGTCGCCTTCCAGGCTCTCGAGTACGGGTTGCACCGTGCGCACGACAAACGGCAGTCCGAGGAAGACCAGCATCAGGACGATCGCCAGAAACGTGTTGTAACCCTGGATTCCCAGCGGCACCAGAAATTGACCGTACCAGCCCGATTGCACATACAGCGTTGAGTACACCAGTCCCGCGACGGCAGTGGGCAGTGCAAAAGGTAAATCGATCATGGCGTCAACCACGCGCCGTCCTGGAAATGAATAACGCACGAGGACCCAGGCAATCAGTAAGCCGAATAAGACCGAGACGAAGGCGGCGGTGGCCGAGGCGCCAAATGTCAGCCAATAAGCCGATCGGGCGCGACTCGACCAGGCCGCAGCGAAGAACTGTGACGGACTGAGTGTTGCCGCCTTGAGCACGCAGGCCACTAACGGCAACACCAGCCAGCCAAACAACCAGAACATCGTCACCGACAGCGTCGAGGTAAACCCCGGCAGCGGCGACCGAAACTTGCGACGATTCATAGAGCCTCCCGTCGTCGGGTCAGCGGAATCATGAGAAGAAACTTTCCTTGTTCAATTCAGGTTAAAACTCGCCCACAACTTCGCCGCCCGCTGGAGTCGTCAGCGACAGGAAGGTGTTGAAGCTGATGTTCTCGGCAATGAAGCGGACCGATCCGTCGCCCAGCAGGAAGTGCGCCCCGCCGGTATGGAACGAATACGGCGAACTCGTGCCGTTAACGCCAAACGAATAAGGAGCCACGGTGTACGGATACGAAGCCGAACCGTACGTAGGATCGTTCGGTCCAATGTCGCGGCCGTTCGTGGCATTGATGGCGACCGTACCCAGCAAGTCCGATCCATCGGGCTTTTCGCCGTAGATCATGATGTCGCTGGCGGGACGGGCCCAGCCCCCGGCATTGACGCGGTTGCCCGGCAATGTGCCGTACTGTTGTCCGCCTTTGCGGAAGACATTGGGCCGACCAGCCGATTCCGCCACGGCGATCGTATTCGACAGCCCGTCACGCACATCGGCGAATTTCTTGCCCTTCTTGTCATGGGCACCTGTCTGCGGATTGATCGTGGCGTTCTTGGGGAAGAACCCGGCAACGTAGCTCTGCGGCGAGCCGGCGAAAATCGTGGCCGGGTCAGTGTACAGGCCGGGCTGCGGCAGGGTGGTCAGACCGGTCGAATACACCAGCGGAGAAACACCGAAGATCGGCGAGTACGACGACACGGCTGCGGTGTCCTGAGCCCAGGCTCCGGGCACATCGGGCACACCGTCGAGCTGGCCGGCGACCGGGTCCGACGGGCAGTTGAACGCGGGGATTGGCGTCTGCGACAACGGCTTGTTCGCCGCGGCACTCCAGTTGACCGACTGGTTGTACTGGTTGAAGATGTTGGCCTGGTCGAGGTCAGGCAAGAGAGCGGTCAGCACCGAAAACCGCACAGTGTTGGCGGTCGGCGGACGCAGGCTCGTCGGAATGTAGCCTTGCGTGCTTTCGAAATTGTGTACGGCCAGCCCGATCTGTTTCAGATTGTTTTTGCACTGCGTGCGACGGGCAGCTTCGCGGGCCTGTTGGACGGCGGGCAGCAACAGCGAAACCAGTACGGCGATGATCGCGATCACCACCAGCAGTTCGATCAGGGTAAAGCCACCACGGGCTGCGGCGACGGCCGCACGAGACGATGGAAATCGTCGGGTCAAACGTTGCATCGTAAATTCCTTCCCAAAGTTTCAGTTGTGGTCGAAAGCAAAAATGAGTTCAAAAATCCGGTTTGCCGGTTGATTCCAAAACGCATGTGCGAGAACGCAAGGGTTTTGATGGTCATCCGGCAACTGCGAGCGGCGATCTACATGACAGTCTCCTTGTGCGGGGGGCTAAGCAGCGCCTCGTAAGACGCAAGTTCAGGGGGCGGCCGCAGCGGCCGGCTACTCGATTTCAAACGCCTTCAGTTCCGTGGGCTCTTCGTCGACGGTGACCTTCAGGGGAGTTGTTTCAGCCCGGGAAAACTGGGCGGGCAGATCGTTGGGGCCGGCCTGGGGATATTCCGGTGTGCCCGTCGTGGGGAAATGCAGGACGAGTACCTTGTATTCGCCGGCTGGGGCTCCGTCGTTGCTCGAGTAGGTTCCCACTTCGAAGCCCCCTTCTTCGTCCGTAATGGCTGTGGGCCGGACAGAGTCGGGAACGCTTTTATCCAGCGGAATCAAGGTGACAACGGCGCCGGCCAGAGGCTTCCCCTGGTATTTCACCACGCCGGAGGTGGGGTACACGATCTCCCAGGGGGCCTGGGCTTTGCCGCAACCTGAGACCAGTGCAGGCAATGCCAGTGCCACCCAAACCCACCGTCGCCATCGAATTTGGTTTCTCATCATCTGCATCATTTCCTGTTCCTTCATCTGACTGGTCGGCCAGATCAGTTCCGACCCGCTTGCGGTTGATAAATGGAGTCAAACACGCCACCGTCCGAGAAAAACTTTGTCTGAGCTTCGTCCCAGTTGCTGACGATCTCGGTGATGGGAAAGCGTTTGATTTCCGGAAAGCGCGACTGATGTTCGGCACACACCTTCTCGTCGATTGGACGGTAGTAGTGCTTGGCGAAAATGGCCTGACCTTCCGGGGTATACAAAAACTCGAGATAGGCTTGAGCCGCGGCGCGCGTCCCTTTGCGATCAACATTGGCATCGACGACCGCCACTGGCGGGTCGGCCAGAATACTGATCGAAGGGAAGACCACTTCCAGTTCCCCCTTCGATTCTTCGACTTCGAGTCGGGCTTCGTTCTCCCAGGTCAGGTGCACGTCGCCGATGCCCTTCTGGGCAAAGGTGATCGTTGAGCCGCGGGCCCCGGTATCCAGTACGGGAGCATGGCGGTACAACTCGGTGACAAACGCCTGGGCTTTCTCGGCGGTCCCCCCCTGCAGAATCACGCTGCCCCAGGCGGCCAGAAACGACAAGCGGCCGTTCCCGGACGTTTTGGGGTTTGGGGTGATCACTTCGACCCCGGGCTTCACGATGTCAGGCCAGTCAGTGATCTTCTTAGGGTTACCTTTGCGTACCACGAACACGATGGTCGAAGTGAAAGGCAGGCTGTGATTCGGGAGACGTTCTTCCCAGTCCTCGGCAATCAGCCCTTTCTTGCGCAATTGATCGGTGTCGGGCCAGAGACCCAGAGCGACGACGTCGGCTTCCAAACCATCGATGACCGCGCGCGCCTGACTGCTGGAACCGCCATGCGACTGCTTGATCGAGAGCTTGGCGCCATGTTCTTGTTGATATTTCGCAGTGAAGACCTGATTGATCTCTTTCCACAATTCGCGGGTCGGGTCATTGCAGACATTCAGTAATTCGACATCCTGTTTTCCGCCGTTTGAGGCTCCGCCGGACGACGTCGCTGCGGTCTGGGAATCGCACCCCGCCGAGAGGAGCAGCATCGAGACCATTACCATCGGAAAAACCGCTAATTTCACGAAAATCTCCCAGAAATAAGCCCCACTTGATGGGTGGTATATTAGCCCAAAAAAAATTCAAATGCCTTCGCCGTAGATCATGCCCGGACTGAACACTTCTTCACGACGCACCACTGGTCCGGCGAACACGCTTTCCAAAGTCGCGGCATCCATGACCTTGGCGATGTAATTTCGAATGTCGAGTAAGACCCGACGGAACCGACAGTGCCCTTCTTGCGAGCACGGTTCATAGTGTGTCGTGGAAACACAGGTGATCGGGGCCAGGATGCCGTCGAAATGCCGTACGACTTGTCCCATCGTGATCTGTTCGGGGGAACGGGCCAGTGCAAACCCGCCATCACGGCCAGAAATGCTCTGCACCCAACCCTGGGCCTTCATTTCTAACATGATGTTTTCCAGAAACTTGCGCGAAATGTCATTCTGCTCTGCCAGTTCGCGGACAGAGACCGGTCCCTTGCCATAATTCGCGACAAGCGACATTAAGGCGCGTAGGGCGTAATCGGATTTTCGCGACAGTTTCATCGGTAGGACGACCGGGCGACGATCATTAATTCTAACTGAATGGGTGGTATTTATAGGCAGGCCTCGGAGTGCCGTCAATAGGATTGCTCCGAAAATCCGTTGCACTCGCAATTCTTGAACCCCCTGCCCGGCGTCTCGCAGGTTGGGTCTGGATTGGAGCGCGGTTCCAGTACCGCGCGAGTTGAAACTGTGCTGCCACGCGGTCTTGACCGGGAATCGATTTTCAGTCAAATCCCCGTGTGTCACACAACGGGATTTCTTGACCTCGCGACCCAGCTCTCTCGATGGCGTTTTACCGACAGAAGAATCGGGAACATCTGCACGTGGCGAGTGCGGCTGATTGGCCACGACGTCGATTCCTGCAGAGCCTGGCTGGTGCGCTGGGTTGGGGCCTGTCTCTTCCTCAGGAAATGTCAGCCGAAGAGACGTCGGCCGATGCTTCGTCTGAGTGTGCCATTCGAGGCGAATTCTCGATTGGGAAACACGGCCGCATGATTGTGCTCCCCGTCGAACTGGGTGGCAGGACGATCGAGTGTCTGGTCGATACAGGCGCGGGACTCACCGGCTTTGATATTGGTCTGGAAGACGAATTGGGATCCCCCGAGGGATTCCGGATGCTGCAGACGCCGCGGGGCATTTCTCGCCGCCCGGCTTACCAGTGGCCCGACGTGACATTGTCCGGACAGCGGTTTCGTACCAACCGCGCAGTGGTCGGACTCGATCTGGAAGATGTGCGACTCGCGACCAATTCCCGAATACAGGGGGTCATCGGGTTTGATGTCCTTCGGCAAAATCGGATGCAAATCGACTTCGATCAGGGCAAGCTCAGGTTTCTTGACGAATTCACACCCGACATTGCGGCCTCCCTGGGGTTGCGGATTCCGTTGGAACTCACTGAGTACGCTCCCCCGTTCGTGATGGGGAGCGCGGGGAAACGACATCGCTTGAGATTCCTGATTGATACCGGGACACAGGGGAATTCTCTGGATGCTGACAAGTTCGACGAGTTGCTGGACATGGATGAAGTTACGCTGGGAAGTGAATTCGAAAGCGTTACGGCGGCCGGACACGCCAAAGGCGAACGTGGTTATGTCGAAAGTCTGTCTCTGGGGCCCTTCACGCTGCGGAAGCAACGCGTCGCACGGATCAATATCAACTCGCTGGGGTTGCGATTTCTGTCTCGCTTCGTGGTGACGTTCGATTTCCCCGGGCGGTCGTTGTACCTCAAAAAGGGCCGGCATTTTGATCGTCCTGAACCCGATGCCACCAGCGGGTTGAGCCTGTTATGGGAACATCACGAACCGGTTGTGCAGGGGGTTCGCGAAGGAGGCCCAGCGGCCCGTGCTGGCCTGCGACCACAGGACGTGGTCGTCGCCGTCAATGGAGACGAGAAGTTGACTCGGGACCCCTTTGCCTTGAGGCAGTTACTCACCAACTCGCCCGGCACCAAGGTGGCGATGCGGGTACGACGGCTATCCCGGGAATTCGCCGTCGACCTGGTTCTGGATCCTGATTAAGCCGGGTGCCTCTGCTGCATTTATTCCGGAATCAGTGTTTCTTGGGCCCTGAATTCCCGCCTGCGAGCCTCGTGAAATACGTTCTGGTCGCAGCCACGTTTTTGTCGCGTAGAATGGGATGATTGCGTGTTATGAGTAAAATTTTCTTGTTAAGAAGATTGTAGCGGTTGTATCGATAATGCCGATGGTAGTGGTAGGGGGATTACCGCTCAAGTTCGCGCTCGATCAGCAATGCAACCTCAGAAACTCGGCAAAACACAAAAAACTCCCTGGTATGCGATTCTACGAGCGACGTGGCTCAGCACGTTGCTGATGGCCACGCTGGGTTTGGCGATCGGGGCTCCCGTTGCACGCTCGGCTGATGACGTGCCTGTCGACGGCGAAGTCGTCGGCGAAGTTTCTGACGAAGAGCCCGTGTTTGACCCCACGCCAATTCGTGTGGCTCAACAAGATGACTTCCGGACAGACACCGAACGGATGTCGGACCTGGAAGAACGGTTCCAGGCCCTTGAACAACATCTCAAATCAACGAAAGACAAGGATCAAGGCAAGGACAAGAAAGAAGAAAAGAAGGAGACGTTTCCCACCCACAAGATCACGGGCTTCACCCAGCTTGACACGGCCTGGTATTCACAGGATCCGCTGAACCAGGCGACGGTCGGTAATGCTCAGGACGGAACCGGGTTCCGCAGGGCCCGGCTGGCAGTATTGGGCAAAGTGGCTCCGCTGACGCTCTACCAGTTGGAAATGGACTTTGCGACCGCGGGGCGCCCCAGCTTCTTCGATAACTATGTTGAGCAGGAGAAACTGCCGTTTCTGGGTTCGGTGCGCGTCGGGCAATACCTGCAACCGTTCAGCGTCGACGCAATGAGCGGTTTCCGCAATTTGCCGTTCCTGGAACGATCGTTGCCGTTTCTGGCGTTCGTTCCGTTTCGACGCGTGGGGGCCATGGCGTCGAATAACTCTGAAGATGAACAGACCTACTGGGCCTACAGCGTGTTTCGCACTGGCGGCTTCAATAACGCGCCGCTGGGTGATTCGCAGTTTGCCACCGACTTTGGCAATGTCGGGGGCTACTCGTTTTCAACTCGCATTACCCACTTGTTGATCCACGAAGAGGGCGACTGCCAGATCTGGCACATTGGCGGAGCATACAACTTCAGCCAGTTGGGGGCGAACAATGCGTTGGGCAGCGGCGCCCCGGGGAATGCCGGAACTCCCGAGCCATTCTATCAGGCCAAAACGACCCCGGAATTCGGCCCGCTGGGGTATCCGCAGAACCCGCAACCGTTTGGTACGGCGGTCAACGGCACGCCGTTCTTCGTAGATACCGGCAAGTTCCGGGCGAACAATTTCAATTTGATCGGTTTCGAAACGGTCTACCAGAACGGCCCGTTCAGTTTCCAGTCCGAATATATGTTCACGAATGTGAACAGCATCGTGGGCCCGGTGAATTACAACGGGGCCTACGTCGAGGGGATGTACCGGCTGACGGGAGAGCATCGGCCCTACGACAAAAAACTGGGGGCGTTCAAAAACATCGTCCCGTTTCACGATTTCATTTCGTTTGAGCCCGATAAAATGGGAGAAATGGGACTGGGCGCCTGGGAAGTGGCCGCTCGTCTGTCTTACGTCGATCTGCGGGACCCCAACAAGCTCAATGGTCACTTCTACAATTCTGCGACTAATAAATTTAATGGGTCATCGAAAACTGGCGCGGCTGGTGCGGGGACACTCACCGACACGACGCTGGGGATGACCTGGTTCATCAACAAGCACACCAAATTCCAGTTCAACTGGATTCATGCCTTCCTGAACAACTCCGCCAAGGGGTTCAGTCAGGCCGATTTGTTCGTCACCCGCGTGCAGGTTGATTTCTAGGCCGCAGATTCGCTGCCTGCGACGCAGCGATTTTCTTCGGGGGCCCACGTTGCCGCAGGCGTGGATTCTCACCCCGTGCTCTGAACCCGGTGGGCGACCCGGAAATTCTGCTGGCTGATCACTAAAATCAGTCACGTCTGAATTCCCGTCGCCGCGTTTCGTGATCGGTCGCAAACGGGCGGCACGGTCCTGCTTTTGGGGTGCCGACGATGACGTCTCCGCGGTGGAAGTGTTTGCTGGGTTTCTGCGCATGGGCCGTTTTGTTGCAGGCGAGACCTGTAAGTGCCGCAGAGCCGGCGGACCAACTGCCGGACGACGTGGCTGTGACATACAACGTGCGCTACCGCGACGGCACGTCACCTGACTGGGTGCTGGATCTGGCTGTGCCGCGTGAGGCGTCGACCAGGCCGCGCCCGGCGATTGTCGTCATTCATGGGGGCGGCTGGGTGGAAGGGGACAAGTCGAGTTTTTCGACGGCCAAGAATCGGCCGCCTGGAAACATCATCGACTTTGCCCGTCTCGGGTTCGTGGCCGCGACGATCAATTACCGGATGTCCCGTACCGCTCCATTTCCCGCCGCGGTTCACGATTGCAAATGTGCCGTGCGCTTTCTGCGGGCTCACAAGGAAAAATACGGGATCGATCCGGACCGGATTGGCGTCTGGGGGAACTCAGCGGGCGGGCACCTGGCGTTGATGCTGGGGATGACGGCACGCGAACCCGATCTGGAAGGAGATGGTCCCTATCTCGACCAGTCCAGTGCCGTCCAGGCGGTCGTCAGCGACAGTGGTCCAATTGATCTGCTTGCCACCCACACGGCGGGGACCTTGCGTGGTGTCGTCGAAATGTTCCTGGGCGGGCCGCCGGAGGGAGCCCGGCTCGCGGATTATCAGCGGGCATCACCCCGGAAATGGATTTCACACAATATGCCCCCCATCCTTTTGATTTACGGCGAAGCCGATAATCAGGTGGGTGTCGAAACGGCAGATCGATTTGTCATCGATTTAGGCCAGGCCGGGATTAAGGACGTGGGCTATCTGCGGTTGGGTCAGGTTGGACATTGTCCACACTCGCTGATTCGCGTGCCGTCGATGACGACGGCCGTGAACGAGTTCTTCGTGAAACGACTGCGGCCGGAGTGAACAGCCGCAGTCGTCGCTGGCGGCATTCCTGCGGCCGCACGGCCATTCAGGCTGAAACTGCAGTGGGCAACGTCGCCAGGATATCTCCGACGAGTTTGGCGAGCGCTTCGTGCGTGAAGTGCATGTCACAGGCGGCGCGATGCGCGTGACTGGCCGGTTGGGCGTACCGCCTTAAGAGCAACTGGCACGGGGTCTGCAGAAGGATCTCGTAATAGCAGATGCGGTCGGGTTCGGGCGCCGGGGGCGTGGATCGCACGAGCACCACGGGGCCCGTGGCATCGGCTTCCAGGGGCGCGATCCGTTCCAGCAGATACGTCACTTTCTGACACAGGTGCTCGGCCCAGGTTTGCAACTGCTCCAGGCTCGTGACCGTAGGCGCGGTCGCTCGTATTTCCTGGATGGCACAACTGAGTGTGTCGTTGGCCGTCAGGTCGGCCTCGACCTTGCCGCCCGTGTCTGTGTTCCAGGTGACCGTCGTGGGAAAACCGGATTGACCCACCGGCAGGTCCGGCAGCCTCTGGGAAAATTCATTTCGCGGTAACATGCTCGCACCTCATATGTCCGGGTTGGCTCAGCGACGGCTGTCCTGACCGCGCCGGTCAGCGAATGCGGTGATTCGCCAAAGAATTCTTCGGGAGTGGGGTAAAGATGTCCAGGAGAGAACGGCTCATTTTTCCTGGATCTCGTGGATGGTGCCGTCGAAGGAGAGGAGGGAGGGTTTGTCGTCGATGACCGTCTCGATGTGTACGGGGCGGCACCACAGGCGGTGCAGATTGGTCAGTGTATCCAGGGCGTAGTCCTGCTTGAGTTCCACACCTTCGAATCGGTGCAGCAGATACAATTCGCCCCGGTTGCGGTAGTTTCCGTCCTGGACGTAAATGAAGGGCCGACCGTGGTTGGTCAGGGAATTCAGCAGTTGCGTTTTGATCTCGTGAAA
>JAFEBR010000458.1 GCA_018242565.1 Planctomycetota bacterium
ACTTTACAAGCGGAGACGCGCGTGCAAACCTTCACCTACAAACGTGTCGGCGACCTGCAGATCCAGGCGGATGTCTACACGCAGGGCGAACGCCAGCAACGTCCGGTACTTGTCTGGATTCACGGCGGCGCCCTGATCATGGGACACCGCGAATTGATCGACTCGCGTTTGAAAGACGAATTACTGGGACGGGGTTATGCGTTCGTCTCGATTGACTACCGTCTGGCCCCCGAAACGCAACTGCCCCAGATCATCGAAGATGTCACCGATGCCCTCCGCTGGGTTCACGACGAGGGCCCCGAATTGTTTCAGGCCGACCCACGGGCCATTGCCGTCGCTGGCAGTTCCGCCGGGGGCTACCTCACGCTCGTGACCGGTTATCGTGCGAAACACCGCCCGGTCGCCCTCGTTTCGTTCTGGGGCTACGGAGAAATCGTCGGTCCGTGGTACAGCGAACCCAGCCCGCATCCGCGGCACCATCAATCGAAACTCACGCGAGAACAGGCCTTCGCCCAGGTATCGGGCCCTCCGATTTCCGACGCCCGCCAGCGCCGTGGCGATGGCAGTGGCTTCTACCAGTTCTGCCGTCAGCAGGGGAGTTGGCCCATTGCGGTCACCGGGTGGAATCCCAAAACCGAGCCTGACAAATTCGTGCCGTATATGCCGCTGAAGAACGTGACGGCGGATTATCCGCCGACCGTGTTCATTCATGGCACGTTGGATACTGACGTCCCCTACGAAGAATCGGTACTGATGTCCCGAGAACTGGCCCGAAATCGGGTCGAACAGCGACTGATCAGCATTAACGAGGCCGAACACGGTCTGCCTGGAGTCAATCCAGAGATCATCAACAACAATTACGCGCACACGCTCGAATTTCTGGAACGGCAGATAAAAAAGGCGCAAGGCCGCTGACCGGTTCGCCGACTCGAATTCCCTCTGTCAGTATTTTTCAGTACAACCCCGCTCACTGCGAAGCGAACTCGGCTGTATCGGCACGTGTGAGAAACTCTCCTTGGATATTTCGATCTCGTCTTTGATCTGGTTGTGCCTGGCGTCGCTGGCCGCGGGAGCCGTCAATTCCCTGGCAGGCGGGGGAACCTTGCTGACCTTTCCCGCCCTGACGGCGGCCTTGGCCGCGCGTGGCGCCGACGAGGCCAAAGTCTGGGCCAATGCCACCAGCACGGTGGCACTTGTTCCCGGAGCAATCGCGGGCGCGTGGGGTTATCGTGGCGAGATCACCCACGTCCGGCACTGGCTGAACATTCTGGCGATTCCCAGTCTGGTCGGCGGCGTGATCGGTTCGCTGCTGCTCACGCGACTGCCACCCCATTATTTTGCCGTGATTGTCCCCTGGCTCTTACTGGCGGCCGCGGTGATCTTTCTGTGCGACACAATCTGGGGCCGAGCGCGTCAGCCACGCCCCGAAAACAAGTCCCACCTGGCGACAGCCGGCCTGATGTTCTTTCAATTCGGCGTGGGAGTGTACGGAGGGTATTTTGGCGCGGGGATCGGCATTCTGATGCTGAGCGCCCTGGCCACTATGGGGGTGGGCGACATCCACCAGTTGAACTCGCTGAAGACCCTGCTCAACGCCTGCATCAACGGGGTGTCGGTCGTCATTTTCATCGCCAGTGAAAAAGTCGAGTGGACGTGCGCCCTGCCCATGGCACTCGCGGCCATCGTCGGCGGATATCTCGGTGCAAGACTGGCCTTGCGTGTCCCGCCGCGCGTGGTCCGCTGGATCGTGATCGCGATCGGCTTTGGCCTGGCCGTGATTTACTTCGGGCGCTGAAACGCCCCGCCATCCATTCCGCCGAACCTCTCGAAATATTCACCAAACCTCAATTCTGTGTCACCTTACGTTCTGGTAAGCTGTGGACAGGAATTGGACTCGGCCGATCAAGTCGCACAGGGATGGTCAAATGCTCGATCTGGAAAAGTTGTTGGCGACTGAGCGCAACAATCTGCCCGCGCTGGCTGAATCGCATATCAATCCCGCGTTTGTCAAAGTGCTCCGCCTGTTGGGATTCGACAAACGCTACATCCGAGGCCAGGGTGCTTACCTCTTCGACGATCAAGGCCAGCGCTACATCGACTGCCTCGCGGGCTACGGCACGTTTGCCTGCGGTCGCAATCATCCGGTCATTCGCCAGGTGGTACAGCAGGCAATGGAGCTCGAACTTCCCAACCTGCTCCACATGGGCATCGCCACGCTTTCAGGCCTGCTCGCTCGCGAACTGCTGTCGGTCGCCCCGGGTGACCTCGAAACGGTCTTCTTTACCAACAGCGGTTCCGAAGGAGTCGAGACGGCTCTGAAATATGCCCGCATCGCCACCGGTCGGCCGCGCATCGTCCACTGCGACAAATCATTCCACGGGCTGACACTGGGAGCCCTGTCGGTGAATGGGCATGACATCTTTCGGGATGGTTTTGGCCCCCTGCTCCCCAACGTCGGCACAGTGCCCTACAACGACCTGGCAGCACTGGAGCAGGAATTGTCGCGAGGCGACGTGGCCGGCCTGATCATCGAACCGATCCAGGGCGAAGGGGTCTACATGCCCGACGACGATTATCTTGCCTCGGCCCTGGCGCTGTGTCGCCAGTATGGAACCATCTTCATCGCTGACGAAGTCCAGACCGGACTGGGCCGCACCGGGAAAATGTTCGCCTGCGAACATTGGGGAATCGAACCTGACATTCTGATCTCGGCTAAAGCGCTGTCGGGGGGCTACGTCCCCGCGGGCGCCGTCCTCAGTAAGAAGTGGATCCACAACAAAGTCTATTCGAGCCTCGAACGGAGTGTCGTCCACTCATCGACCTTCAGCGAAAATGATCTGGCGATGGCCGCGGGCCTGGCAACGCTGCACGTCCTGAAAACCGAAGGACTCGTCGAGAATGCGGCCCGCATGGGAGACCGCCTCGCTGCTGGTCTGCGCGAGATCGGCGCGAAATACGAAATGTTCCGCGAAGTCCGGGGCAAAGGCTTGTTGCTGGGCCTCGAATTTCAGTCGCCCCAAAGTCTGTCGTTGAAAATGGGCTGGAATCTGTTGCACAAACTTGATCCCAGCCTGTTCTGCCAAGTCATGCTGATTCCCCTGCTCCACGAACACCAGGTGCTGGCGCAGGTCGCCGGCCATCACATCGACGTGATCAAACTGATCCCGACATTGGTCATCAATGAGGCCGATGTCGACCACCTGATCCACGCTTTTGACCAGGTGATCGCTTCCAGTCATCGCTTTCCCGGCCCGCTCTGGGACCTGGGCAAACGCTTCGCCGGGAC
>JAFEBR010000045.1 GCA_018242565.1 Planctomycetota bacterium
AGTGATCGGGATTCCCCCCTTCGCCCCGAAAAGTGGGAAACGAGCGTTTCATCGAGGTGGTTATCCGCACACCGTCACTGGTTTCGACCTGCAACAAAACTCCCGTTAGATCGGGGGCCAGCGCCGCCAGTTGCTGAAACCAAACGTCCCACGGGTCAAGCCGCGGCAAATGCAACTCGGCGATCTGATCGAACGGAACTTCACGCGACTCCTGGTCGACGAGAATTCGCACCGACTGCCGCTGCCACCGAACACTGCGATATTCCACCTGACGACCGTCGGCGTAAAACAGAGTCCCCGGTCGATAGCGACTGTCGTCACGGCGCTGCCAAATGACACGTCGCAGGGATCGCGTCGCAACCGCCACCCCCTGCGGACGAGGCGCATCGGGCCAATCCACCGCGGCGGTCGGAACAACAACCAGGGAAGGAGCGGTCCGGGACAGAGAAGATTCAGTACCTGTGCGGAATTCGGTTACCTTGCCGGGCAGACGGTCACCCCCGAAGAACTCCACGCAGGCGGGAGGATCGAGCGCGGGCGACAGAGAGGTGTCTTCGATCCATAGCGCCCGATCTTCCGGGGCCAGCAGGCGCGTCGAATCCAGATGGGGCTCGACTTGTGAATCGTGGTAACTGAGGATTTCTTTGCCCGAAAGCCGTTTGCCGCTGGCGAATTGTGCCGTGAATCGCAGGGACTGGGCCTGGACCACTCCACACGCTGCCAGCAGTACAACCGGCAGAAACAAAATCGGGAATCGGGACCGGAATATCATGGGTGTCGAATTCGTTGCCTGGCATCTCTCGCCCGCGACAGCACCGCGCAGCGTTCACCGGGACTCTCTAGTCTAGTGAATAAGGCCCACCGGCGACAAACCGACAGCCCCCGCTGGCACTGCCACGCTGGCAAATCGCCACAAAACATGGACCAACTTCCGCGTGCCAATCCAGTGATGATGCCTGCCCTCCCCCGAGGCAGGTTCGCCTGCCGACCGGGTGGCAGGTGAGATGGCTGAATGTTCGGCCAGGAGGTTGTTCGCTGTAACCGATACCCACCAGAATTCCTGTCGACTCGTTGACAAGCGCTGACCTTCCGTTTACCACAGCATTCAGAGTCATTGATGGGGCGCAGTGTCCCAGTCGCGAAACGCCCACGGAACCTGATGGCATGAGCCTTGATTCACCCCGCCGCCTGGGCTGCCGACGCGAGGACCATCCCCAAATTGGCCGGCGCAACTTGTTGCAGGTGGGTGGACTTGGATTGTTAGGATTCGGCCTGGCCGATCTGGCCCGGTTGGAGGCCCAGGCGGCCGCCCCGACCCACCGAAACGTCACGGCCCGCTCGGTCGTCATGATTTTTCAATCGGGTGGCCCGTCACAGCACGAAACATTTGACCCCAAGCCCGAGGCCCCAGATACGATTCGCGGCGAATACGGGGTGATCCAGACGCGCGATGCGGGTTCGCTGTTTTGCGAGCACTTGCCGCGACTGGCCTCGCGTTCCGATCGATTTTCAGTAGTCCGGACCATGCACCATGTTGCGGGACCGGAATTCCGGAATGAACACAACAGTTGCATGTACCTGCTGCACACGGGCACCACTTCGCTACCGGTGGGTGACACCAATGCCACGATCAGCCTGCCCCGTCCGGGACGAATCAGTTGGCCATCGATTGGTTCGATGGTTGCCTATGCGTCGCCCGTCGACGCGGATGTCCCCCTGCCTTCAATGATTGAATTGCCGCGTGCCAACCTGATGAAATATCCGGGACGCGAGTCGGGCCTGCTGGGCCCCCAGTACGATCGGCTCGGCGTCGATCTGGCGGCGCCCTGCCACGCTCCCGATGCAGGGGGCTCCTGTCCGAACTGCTACAGTCACGATGATCCGAATCTCGATCCAGAGCGCAAACCAGGCCCTGGTCCAAAAGCCTGGTGGAACAACAGCAGTTGCCGTAATCCGGAATTTCATCTTCCCGACCTGGGACAAGCTCCCGGATTCAGCATTCCTCAATTGGAAAACCGAGCCAGCCTGCTGCGCCGTCTCGAAGGCCTGCGGCGCGAACTGGACGCGGAGCTGAGTTCTGGGCCGTCGCGAGCCTGGGACGCGCATCAACGCCAGGCCTTGCGTTTCGCACTGTCGGCGCAGCGCGGGCGCCACAACCCGTTTGATTTAACTCAGGAAGACGACCGAACCCGCGACCTGTACGGCCGCGAAGAATGGGGCCAGGGATTTCTGGTCGCGCGGCGCCTCGTCGAAGCGGGGGTGCGCATGGTGCAGATCAATCTGCGAGGTTGGGATACTCACCAGAACGCGTTCCGCGATCTCAAAGGCAAGCTCCTGCCGTCGCTGGACCACTGCTTGAGCGGCTTTCTCGACGACCTCGAAGCTCGCGGCTTGCTCGATGAGACGCTGGTCGTCATGTGTGGCGAGATGGGGCGCACGCCCCGGATTTCTCCCATCGCCGCTGGTGGCAAAAATGCGTCGGGCGAAATCTTCACTCCCGGCCGACATCACTGGGGAGATGTCTTCCCATGCTTTCTGGCAGGCGGGGGAGTGCAATCCGGTCGCATTGTGGGCACGACAGACGCCCA
Source organism: Planctomycetota bacterium (assembly GCA_018242565.1). Taxonomy (GTDB): domain Bacteria; phylum Planctomycetota; class Planctomycetia; order Planctomycetales; family Planctomycetaceae; genus JACQFH01. The sequence continues at coordinate 2,589 of JAFEBR010000045.1, forward strand.
AGGCGGCCTGCCGATCACTCCGGCCTACACCCCCGAAGACCTCGCGGCGACGATTTTTCATTGCCTGGGAATCGGCCCAGATCGCGAATTCTACGATGCGTCGAATCGCCCCTACCGCATCTATCGAGGTGAACCGATTTCGGCCGTGTTGTAAATCGGTCCATTGGGGTATTCCCGGCCCAGGTTCTGAGTGTCGCGGAACAGACAGTTTAACGGCTGATCTGCTTGACCAGTTTGTGGACGGACGCGGCGATACGATCTTCGACATCTCCGGCCCAGCGAAGTGCGGGGCGCCCATACTCATAAAGGTTCGAACCCCCTTCGTATCCTCCCTCTTCCCAGACCCGGCGCGAGGGAATGTATGAAATCATGTCGTCGGCATAGCCCAGCACCCAGGTGCCCGGCCCAAACTCATTCTTGAAGCGCAGCGCGTAATCCACGACGGTTTCTGCTCCCTGGCCAATCATCAGCACTTCGTTCCCCAACCGCCAGGCATGGACCGGATAAGGATAACTTGAGGGGAATTTCTCGCCGGCATCGAGTTGCTTGAGCATCCGCTCAGCCCAGCGGGCACGAATCTCGTGCGACTCCTTTCGAAACGCCTCGAGTTCTTCGCGCGACACGACTTTCAGGTAGGGCAGGTCGACATATTCAAAGGCCGTCCGCAATCCGACAGAAACCGGCGTGAGTGGTTCTTTCAACCCCGCTTCGACACCGTCCGCCAGCATGTGGCCATACTTACGGCATAATTCGACCTGCCGTCGGGGCAGTGGGTTCTGGTCCCCTCCGCAAGTATTCACAAACATCGCGACCGCGCCGGGGTGATGCTCTTCCAACTCCAACTGCGCGAACCCGGGATAATCACCACACCAGGTGAGAAAACTCAAAGTCGTCGGATGACAGGCATAACCGAACAGGATGACTTTGAGGTGCCCCTGGGTATCGGTAACTGTCAGAATCGGAACCGCATGATCAACAGGCCCGACAAGAGGGGTTCCCTTGGCGAGCAAGTCTGCCACATCGGCCTCTCGATTATTCCGCCGGTTCACAGCAAAGGTCGCCCGCCCCATCCCCTGCTGCAACTGCGCCGGAGCCAGTCTTTGGAGAGACTCTCCGATCATCGCCGTCATGCGGGTGACCATCTGTGTCGTGTATTCCGCGACCAGTTTCTCTTGTTCGGCATCAACCGGATAGTAGTCCACGAGATCATCCCCCAGACGGGGGCCACAGTGGTTGTGCGAAAAGGTGATCATCACCTGATCGCGTTCCAACCCGAACTTCTGCCGGATCTGAGCAAACACCTGGTCGCTCATCATTTTCGGGACCCCTTGAAAATCGCTCGTAACGAGGACGACGCGCTTGCCGGCCTGATCTTCCAGGGCCAGCGCCTTCATCCACAACTCGTGCAACTTTCCATCGGGAGGACGACGCGTGCCGTAACCCGCCAGCCAGACGGATTTTTCCGGGGTGATAACAGCCTTGGCGACGCCGGCCTTCCACCGGGCATTGGCCGGTTTCTGATCCTCGGCGTGGGCTGATGTAACAGCCCCCCACGCAACGCACACCAGTCCCGCAACCCAGACGCCGTGACGAAGCTTGTGCCGAATCGAATGCACCGCTACCAGAAACCGCCCCATACTGCCGTCCTTCCCCTGCTGGATTTACAACATTCACAAAGGGACGAGCACACCGCCATCCAGGCGTTCCCACAAAACGAATCGCACTTTTCCGCACAGACGGGACGCAGAGACCGTCGCCGTCTTGAAGACGCGAAACGATTCCGCCCGGAAGCCAGGACGGCCGAGGGAATGAACAAGCGCCCGCGGCGCGTCTTCGCTGATCAACGGAACGCTAAACTTCCGCCAACCGTTCCTGGGAATCACCGAACTCGTCGAGGTGCAAACCCGCCTTGTCGAGGAGCGACAGGAACAGACTGCACATTTTGCGATTCGGCTTATCGAGGTAGTCAAGTGCCCGGCCCCCCTGCAGCTTTCCACCACCGCCCCCCACGACGACGACCGGCAACTGGTTGGCCTCGTGATTCCCGGTGAGCATGCTGGAGCAATATAGCAACATAGTGTTATCGAGTGCCGTGCGCTCTCCCTCTTGAATCGCGTCGAGTTTACGGGCGATGTAGGCCAACTGCTCGATGAAGAACTGATTGACCTTGAGCCAGTCGGCCGTATCAGTGTGCGACAGCAGGTGATGAATCATGTAATCGACCCCCAGGTGCGGGAATCGCAACGAACTGTGGTCGTTGTTCAGCTTCAGCGTCGTGATGCGGGTCGTATCGGTCTGGAAGCCCAACACCAGAATGTCGCACATCAGCCGCATGTGGTCGGCAATGTTCTGGGGAATGCCATCGGGTGGACGCGGCACGTTGGGTTTGTCCAGAGCGGGGCGCCAGCCTTGTACTTCGCCCCTTTGACCAGCCTGATCGATCCGCTGCTCCACTTCGCGCACAGAGTCGAGATATTCATCGAGCTTGCGCTGGTCCGAGTTACTGACCTTTTTGCGGAAGTCGCGGGCATCAGCCAGAACTGCGTCCAGGACACTTTTGTCGCCACGATCGACTTCATCCTTGAACAGCCGGTCGAACGCCAGCGCGGGGTACAGTTCCAGCGGCGTCGGAGTCGTCGGCGACGACCAGGAAATGTGCGAACTGTACAGCATCGAGTAGTTTTTATGGACCCCCGGATTGGCGGTCTCGCACCCCAGCACCAGGCTCGGCACCTTGGTCGACCGTCCATGCTTTTGAGCCAGCAACTGGTCGAAACTGGTTCCCGAGCGAATCTCTCCCCCTGACGCGAGGGGTGCGCCGGACAACAAGTTACCCGTCTGCGAACTGTGAATGTTGCCTTTCAGCGCCTCGGCATTGTACAGCCCGCGAATGAACAGCAGTTTTTCGCGGAAGTCGTGCAACGGCGACAGGACTTTCCCCAGCTCCATGTCCTTGCCGGAACCCTTGGCCCACCATTCCCGGCTGTGGAATCCGTTACCGGAAAACAGCACAGCCAAGCGGACTGGTGCGGTGCTCGATGCGACAGCCGGTGCCGACTCATCGCCCCAGACGCGGACCGACTCCATCCAGGGGAGCGCCATCGACACGCCCAAACCACGCAGGAATACACGCCGGGAAAACTGATGGTTTTGCATTACAGTTCATTCACTCGCTGCTGAAGTAGACGTCAGACACATCATGAATCTTCGATATTAACCGACAGGTTGTCAATGTGGACCGGCTTCCGTTTTTGGGCTTGGGCGGTCAAGGCTTGCTGCATTTCGTCTTCGAGCGCCAATTCGCTCGACCAGGACGGCCAAGCCTCCCCAGCCACAGGAAGAAACCAGACACAGCGCCGCCCCTGTCACAAGCCGGGGTAGTTCCCCGGCCCATATGAAAAGAGGCAGCAGTACAATTCCTGGGAGATTCAAAACCGCCAGCAATCCCAGAAAGACGATCGGCAGGCTGTCTGGTCGTCCAGGCGGCGGCAGGACCGAATTCCACAGCAGCAGCCCTCCGTTCAGCGCCGCGGTGGAGAGTGCCACGACCCAGAAGGCCCGCCGCGAATTCGCTCGAATCGGCTGCATCTCACGGTGATTCCAGGAAACAGGTGACGTCCTGAGATAGCGAGGCGTATCGCAGGTGCAATGGGACACGGGGCATTTCAATCGGGCACATCCACACCCCCACTGACCGCCGAGACGGAAACCGGCCTGCAAAAGCCTTATTCCAATGGTCGATCGCCATAGGCCGACTTCGGCGGTTCAGCCGTATCACCGACCTGTTGACGCAGACGTTCCAACTCAGCTTTTAACTCCTGAACCGTTTGCGCGTACGCCGGGTCGTTGTAAAAACTTCGGGTTTCCAGAGGATCGTGCTGTCGATCGAGCAACTCCCAATCATCCAGGTCCGGTTTGTAATACCGCACCAGTTTGAACCGATCCGTGATGACACCGTAATGCGGACGAACGTGGTGCGGCACCGGATATTCGTAGTAGTGGTAGTACAGGCTCTTGCGCCAATCGGCTGGCACTGTCCCCTTCAACAAGGGCATCAGACTGCGCCCCTGCATGTCGTTTGGAATCGGCAGGCCGGCCATTTCCAGAAAGGTCTCGGCGAAATCCACCAGGGAGACAATCTGGGAGTTCACTGAACCTGGCTTGATCGTACTTGGCCAACGCGCCACCAGCGGCGTCCGGAGCGACTCTTCGAAGATCCAGCGTTTGTCGAACCACCCATGTTCACCCAGAAAGAACCCCTGGTCAGATGAGACCACCACGAGCGTATTCTCGGCCAATCCTTCCCGATCGAGAAAATCGAGCATCCGCCCCACGCTTTCGTCGACAGCCTTCACACAGCCGAGATAATCGTGCATGTAACGATTGTATCGCCAGCGAACCAGTTCCTTGCCGGTCAGGTTGGCTTTACGGAACGCTTCGTTCCGGGGACCGTAATAGGCATCCCAGGTTTTTCGTTGTTCGTCATTCATACCGGGCACCTTTTGGAACTTGGCGTCCAAATCGGTGAAGGTGCGGTCCAACCCCATATCGTGATCCCGCACCGCCTTGCTGCGCCCTGCAAAATCGTCGAACAACGTTTCGGGTTCAGGATATTGACGATCATGATCCCATCCCAAATGACGCAACGCGGGAGCCCATTCCCGGTGTGGCGCTTTGTGCTGGGTCATCAACAGAAACGGCTTGGACTTGTCACGCTTCTGCAGCCAGTCAATGGACAGATCGGTAATAATGTCGGTGGTGTACCCCGTCAGCTTGACCTGCTCTCCCATTCGATTCATGGGGGGGTTGTAGTAAATGCCCTGCCCCGGCAGGATCTGCCAATGATCGAAACCCGTTGGCTCACTGATCAGATGCCACTTTCCGATGATCGCGGTGGAATATCCTGCGGCCTGCAGCATCTTCGGAAACGTTGGCTGACTGCCATCAAACCGGCAGTTCGAATTGTTGTAGAATCCGTTGCGGTGTGAGTACTTTCCGGTGAGGATCGTCGCGCGGCTGGGGCCGCAGATCGAATTTGTCACCAGGCAGCGGTCGAACCGCATCCCTTCGCGCGCCACCCGGTCGATGTGAGGTGTCTGCAAAAGCTGGCGCCTCTCGCCATACGTGCTGATCGCCTGGCAGGTGAGATCGTCGGCGAAAATGAAAATAATGTTGGGCCGCGCCGCTTCCGCGGCCTGCCCCAGAGAAAACCCGTCGCCCCACAGGGCCAGCAGCACTGCGACCATCCAGCAGCAATTCACCCGCCGACGAAGTCGAAGGCCTCCACGGACAACACATGCAGACGACCATGCGCAGGTCCGTAAACATTGGGTAGCCTGTTTTGTGCGAACAGCGGGCGAACAGTTCTGCATGGTTTCCATTTCTCCAGAGTACAATCGTCACAGATGGCGACAGCCGACCGGTCCATGAGTCCGGCCAAGGGCATCAACAGTCTTTTTCGCACGGCAGATTTTCGAACCAGGAGGACTCCCGCGGTTGCTGCGAGCAATTGCGGGTAACACAACGGCCGGGCTGCTCAGGGTCGAACTTCAAACAACAGGGGCTCACCCCGCAGGCCGCGCAACAAGTTTTCAATGGAAATCTCAGCCATCTGTTGCCGTGTCTGCACGGTGGCCGACCCCAGGTGCGGAGCAATCGTCAGGTTGTCCAGCGTCAACAGAGGATGGTCGCGGGGCAAGGGTTCGGGGTCAGTGACATCCACGGCAGCCGCATAAATCCGCCGGCTTTTGAGGGCGGCCGTCAGGGCCGTGGTATCGACGACGGGGCCGCGTGCAACATTGATCAGTGTAGCCGTCGTTTTCATCAACGCAAATTCCTGGGTGCCGATCAGACCCCGCGTCTCGGCCGACAGCGGGACCGAGAGCACGACAAAATCGGCTCGCCGCAAGAGATCGGCGAGCGACACATATTGAGCTGCATATGCAGCGGCCGCCTCAGGAATCGGACGACGGTTGTGATACAACACCTGCATATCGAACCCGCGAGCCCTTTGAGCAATCTGCTTTCCGATTCGCCCCATCCCCACAATGCCAATTGTAGCGCCGTGCACTTCACGCCCCAACATGTAACCCGGGTCGTAAACGGTGAACGCAGAACTGCGGGCGTAACGGTCACCTTCGACTAACCGGCGCGCACTCGCCAGGAGCAATGTGAAGGCCATGTCGGCAGTCGCTCCGTCGAGAACCCCTGGCGTATTGCCGACGGGAATGCTGCGGTCCCTGGCATCGGGCAACACGATGTGATCTACCCCCACCCCGTAATTGCTGATCACCCGCACTCCCGGCAGACGATCGAGCATGGGACCATCGACCCGCGGATGACCGTAGGTATAAATGCCGGCAATCGGATCCGCCGAGCCATCCAGTGCGACCTGCCACGGCAGGATTTCAGCATGCTCACCGATTTTCCCGGCGATCTCGGGCAAAAGGGGGCCGTCGGCAATGACACGGGGTTTCGACATCGAGGCAGAACTCCACGAGCAGGAATCAGACTTCGCGCGGGCGCGCTTCCGACAAGACTGGCCAAACCTACCGCACCGCCGTTCTGTTTGCCATCGACTGCTGAGGAAAAACCGCCACGACCGGTTTCCATTTTAAAACCTGACCGGCAACGCCCTTCCGCCCTCATCGGTTCCGAACGTGTCCGGATCTTTCCACAGGTCTGCCCCTGGAATTGTGTCACCGACAATTGACAGCCTTTCGAGTGTGGTTTAAATAAATGGATGAAGGAATTCCAAGAGGGGGATCCTTGACGAGGCAGTACAATCCACGGGGTTGCACTGGAGGGTTTCCAGAGTGGCTACGACAGCCCCTGTGGCGCGATGTTCGCGCGACAGGGGCTGTTTTCATTCTTTGAATTCGAAATCGCCAGGCCTGTAGAACGTTAAGAGAGACGGAGAACGCTGATGTCGAGAGCCCTTCCCAGCCGTTGTCGCTGGTGTGACTGCTCATTCGCCGGAAATCGCAAGTACTGCTCGGAACGCTGCCGACAACTGGACGAAAAACAGCAAGCCGCCGATCCCACGCCCGAACAAATCCGCGAAATGTGCCAGCGGATTCGGGAGGCTGGCGGACAGGCTTGGGAACGGTCGCATACCTGCTATCCCGAAACGCCCGTCGAGATCCGCCGGGTTTCTACGTCGAATTCGGTCGGTGCTCATTCATAATGCTGTGATCCCGCGAGGATCATGACGTGTCACGACGTTGCCAACTGACCGACAACGATCTCCAGCCAACTCCACAAGCCTCACCGGTCCATTGCAGGTTCGGCGGGCGATTTCAGGCATACGAGTGGAAATGCCCGGGGGCATTTGGCCAGTGTCATTCGCTCCCTGCCTGCCGACGCCAATGTGCCGCCGCTGCGGTATCGCCGATCTCCTCAAAGAGGTCGGCGAGTTTCCGTGCTATGGCGCTCGCGGGCTCGCGCTGTCCGGCCCGCAGTTTAAGCAATACGTTGATTTCCAGGCGTTTAGCCGACAGGTCATTTGCCAGACGTGAATGTGCCAACGCCTCCGCAGGTTTCCCCAGCCCGCGATACGCCTCGGATAACTTGAAGTGTGCCTGGGTGTTGTAGGGTTGGGCCGCGATGGTCAATTTGAAGTCTGCCACGGCTTTTTCGAAATCGCCCCGATCCAGATAGACAAATCCGCGAATCATATGCGCCGTCGGCTCAAGGCGCTGGTCACCAAACAACGAGGCCGCAACCTTGAGAGCCTCGTCAAACCGTCCTTCGAGGCGGAACAGACTCGCCTCGCAGGCCCGGGTTCGAAACGACTCGCCTTCAAGTGTCTGCAACGTTTCTAATTCCTGACGGGCGGTTTCAACCTCAGCCCGATTGATCAGCATTTCGACGATCAATAATTGAAATTCGCGGCGATAGTCATCGGGCGGATCATGCTGCATGGCTTGCCGGGCTGTTTCCAGGCATTCCTGATCCAGCTTCATCGCCCGCAGGGCTTCGACTTGAATGCTCCAAATGTCGAATCGGTCAGGGAACCGGGTCGTCAATTCGCGGGCGACTGCCAGCATTTCGTTCTGCAACCCCCAGCGCCGATAGCCGACAATCAACAGGTCAAGTGCGTCAACACTGTCGCGAACGTGTCGCTGGGCGAGTTCTTCAAGGGTTTGCCTCGCTTCGTCAATCTGGTTGGCATCGACCGCGACACGGCCAAATTCATACAGCAGTCGCGGCCGGCAGTTTGCCAGTTCAATGTCCGGAAATTCTCGTCGAACTTCGTCCCATTTCTGCTGTCGGCCCCAGGCCAGACACAATCCCAATTGTGCCTCAGACCGCAAGGGAAAGGCCGAGGCCAGTAACGCCCGTTGAAAATACGATTCGGCGACGACCGGGTCGCGAGCCACTGTCGCGAGACCCTTTGCCAGCAGTGCCTCGGGATCTGGCCGCCAGGCCACCCAAGCCAGGCCACACACCACCACGAGGCCCAGCATGCACCACACCACCGACCGACGCGCCATTCCGTTTCGGCCATCTCGCTGTGCCAGACACTTCATTCGCGGGCCTGCCCCTTCCCTTCGATCAGCACAACCGTCCCGTTCGTGGGCAGATTCTGAAATGATTCTGTTTGCCGGCCTGGCCAGGCGACAGTCACAGTCACCCCCTTGTGTTCAGCGGGGACTGAAAAAAACAGACGGGGATCGGATTGTGAGAAAAAGCCGGTCCCGCGGGTTACGAACTGCGTTTCGCGTTGAGTTCCCTGTTCGAACCAGACGCGAGCCCCGATTCCTTCACGTTCGCCATACCGTGCGACCAGCAGGACCGCGACGTACCGCGCACGCTCGTGTTGATTGGCGAGAATCTGGACCGGATCGTTGATCTGGACGGTGACCAGGTCGAGTGCTCCGTCGTTATCCAAGTCGCCCACCGCAGCACCACGGCCGGCATGAATGTCTCGAAAAAACGAGCCTCCCTGAGGCGACACATCCGCAAAGCGTCGCCCATGCAGATTGCGGAAAAGTTGCGGAAACTGGCGAAAGGGAGATTGCCCGGTGCTGTAACTCGTGTTGCCATTCAAAACAAACACGTCGGGCCAGCCATCATGATCAAAATCAGCAAACGCCGTCCCAAAGCCGACCCGCATGCGGGTCTGCCCCGACAAACCGGCAGCCGCGCTGCCATGCATGAACAGTCCGTTTCCCATATTGCGATACAGCGAGTCGTCTTCATTTTCGAAGTTCGTGATGAACAGATCGAGCAGTCCATCATGATTGTAGTCGGCGACGCCAACCCCCATGCTTCCCTGCGGACCACCCCACTCCCCCTGGGCCACACCCATCAATTCGGCGGACTCCGTGAAGGGCAGCGTAGGTCCACCCAGGTACACACGATTAGGTGATTCATCACTGGCCACAAAGAAATCGACCCATCCATCGTCATTGAGGTCCAGGGCCACCACTCCCAGTCCGCGAACCTCGTGCGTCACTCCCGCACGCTCGGTCCAATCTGCAAAAGTGCCATCCGCTGAGTTGTGAAGCAACAGACTGGTTGTGCCCCGATACGACGTGGGACCACACAAATCACGAATCCCCTGGTAGTTGCGACACGCGACATCGCTGGCTGGCGACCAATCGGTGTACCGGGTCAACAACACATCAGGAAATCCATCGCGGTCAATGTCTCCACAGGCGACGGCAGTGCCCCAACCGGATGTCGGAAAGGCCTCCGGAGACAGCGCTCGAAGCGTCCCGTCTCCCTGATTCTGATAAAGCAGACTGCGGCCCAGACCCGAGATACACAAATCGGGAAACCCGTCGCCATCGAAATCGCTGACGGCGCACCCCTGGGTGAATTTGGCTGGCGTAGAGAGTCAGCAGTCCGTTGTGACCTCCTGGAATAAGAATGGCCCCTGGTTCCGATACAGTGGGCATGGACGCCCCGAGATCTGGACCGGATCGGCAGCAGAAATCGTCCCGCCGCCAGTACAGAACAGATCCAGCGCCCCGTCGAGATCGTAATCAATCAGGGCAATTCCCCCCCCAAACGACTCGATCAGGAAATACCGTCCCCCTTCACGACCATTTCGGTTCGCGAATTGGACTCCCGATTCCGAAGTGACATCCCGAAACCAGTCTCCCTCACGATAGACAAGTTGTGCCGGGTCGATTTCCGGGTCGACGATTCCACTGGCTGCGGGCTTCTCACGCGCTTCCGCAGTACGCGAATCGGGTTTGGACACCGACGGAGTCCCCCCGCGGCGATCACACCCGGAACCCAAGAGAGTGGCCCACAGTACACAGAACCAACCGATGCGTCGAATGCTGACTCGCTCCCTGAACGTGTGTTGTGATTGATTTCGCAAGTTTGAACGCTCGATAGCAATTCGGTCCGCACCACCACCATCAGTGGAGTCGCTCGATGCCAGACGGCACTCTACATCAAATCAGCACGGCCGTCACCCGGATCCGCAGAAACATCGATCTGTTTCGCGTCCATTCGAACGGAAATTCAAACCGAGATGAGTTTCCGACCGGTCTCAAGAATTGGCAATCGCTGAAAATCTTCACGAGACGCCGAACCCGGTCTGTGCGGCCCACCGATTCTGCCACTTGCGGTCATGGCAACGGTCGGACGGGCCAGACGGGCCGACCCGGAACCTGGACGCGGAGACTCCACAGCGAACCACCGGCGGTGATGAACAGTGTGCGCAGGTCGTCGCCCCCAAAAGCACAGTTGGTGGTTTCATCACGGGGAATTGGCACGAATTCCAGCAACTTGCCAGCCGGAGACAACACGTAGATGCCCGCCGTCGGCGAGTCGGCGGTCTCATACGGCAGGTTGGGCCGATTGAGGCCGGCCGCGACAAACAACCGTCCCGCTGCATCGAGTTTCACGCCATCGGGGCCGCGTGTCGTTTTCCAGTCATAAATCAGCGTCTGGCTCGCCGGGTCAATCATGCCATCCGGACGCAGGCCAAACCGCCAGAGTTTTCTGGCGCCACCCACCTGGTTGTTGTTGTTATCCGCCACGAACAACCACTGATCGTCCGGAGTGACCACCAGCCCATTCGGACGTTCCAGTTCGTGGGTGATGATTCTTGAGATCCGCCCATCTGGGTCAATTCGATAGACCCCTTCCACCAGCTTTCCGGCCCTGTCACGAATTTCCATGTCGGCCCGATCTCCATACCGGGGATCCGAAAAGTAGATCCGCCCGCGCGAGTCGAGCGCCACGTCATTGGTATTGTTAAATCGCTGCCCCTCGAAGCGTTCAGCCAGAACCGTCAGCTGACCATCCAACTCATATCGAACGACCCGGCGTTGCTGCGACTGGCATACGACCAGTCGTCCGCGCCGATCGAAGATTAAGCCGTTCGAACCGGCATCGCGCTGGTGAACCGACATCACCCCGTTTCGATCACGGCGCATGATGTGACCGTCGCCGCTCATCAACAATCCGAGTTCGGGATGCCAGGCGGGCCCTTCCCCGGCCCCCGTTTCCGACAGGAGTTCGGGACGGACGCCAGGCAACAGCACAGGTTCGTCACCGCAAACCGGCCTTTCGACAATCGCCAACACCATGACGCCCCACAGCAGGCCGAAAGTCAACAAGCGACGCATCGATACTCCTCTGGGCAGTCGACCTCAGCGCGAGGGTTCTACAGAAAACCGTGGCTCAACCTGCAAGTGAGACCTTCGCAGTCACCGCGCCTTTCGCTGAGCGGCATCGGCTCGCAGTTGGCGCTCCAAACCGGCAATCTGCTCATCCGTCAGTTGCTTTCGCGTCTGCTGAAGCATGTGAATGAAATGTTCGATTTCATGATCTTCGCTCGGATGACCAATGTTGCCGCGCGGACCGTCGGACGTCACGAGGGTTTTCCCGTCCGCATCAAGAATGGCCATCCAGGGAATCCCCTGTTCGGGATGACCGGCGCGCAGTTCCACAGCCAGTTCCCGTCCGCCTGCCATGCGGTCCTGGTCAATCTTGAGATCGACATAATCGGCCCCCAAAACCTCGCTGTTCGCTCGCAAAAACCTTTCGAGGACGTGACACCAACCACACCAGGGCGCGCCAACATGTAACAACACGCGTTTGTTTTCGGCTTTCGCTCGCTGGAGTCCAGACGTGAGCGCCTGATTGGCGGCAATCGGTTCGGCCTGCCACTCTTTCAAAAACGCCTGCACCTTGGCGGGATCATGTCGCGGACCGATCTCCAGCGCCCCGGTTTCCTGATTGCAGAGCACTTTTCCCTGGGAGTCCAGCACGGTAAGCCAGGGGAATCCATAATTCTCATCAGGCGCGTAGGCCTCGATGATTTCACGATTCTTGTTGACATCGACCAGCACCAGCTCGTATTCGTTCCGCAGCAGCGAGGCAATCTCACGATTCTCGTGAAACAGATCGTGCAACTTGAAACACCAGCCACACCAGTTGCCACCGAATTTCACCAGGACCCGTTTGTTTTCACCACGGGCGCGCTCGACCGCCGCCGCAATGTCCGCCCGTGCATCGGCGTTTTCATTGTAAATCGGTTGACGTGCTTGTTTGGGCTGGCCTTTCAGTGCGGCTGCCGAACCGGTCCCCGCAGCTTCGGTGCTGGAATCGCTGCGAGCAACCGCTTCGACTCGATCACCGGCGTCTACCACCGCGGTATCAGTCTCCGCCCCTGGCCCCGTTTCATTAATGGCAGACGAGTCGGTCCGAGAGCAACTTGCACACGTCACCAGCAGCAACCACAGGCCAGCCGCTGCGACACGGCCGTTGATCCAAATCATCGACTTCATGGAAAGACCTTCTGACAAGAGAATCGGGCAAGTTGCTGAGTCTTCCAGAATTTCACCATACTCGATACCCCAGAGCAAGCTCTGGCCAGCGCTCAACGACTGTATTGCGGCCCAGGCGGACTGACGTCTCTCGAAACACGACCCGTCGTATGTCAGCTGGTCGACCAACACACAAGCGACGGCAACGGTCTACTCTGCCACCCAGATTGCCTCAGACAGGCTCACCCGAGTTGCAGTGGAAACAGCCACTCCGCCGCGTCAACGCACTGCCACGCCGAGGTACCATTCCATGTCCCGTATTGCCGACGCGGGGTTCCGTTATTCGGCGTTCGGCAAATCAACGGTCACTTCGCCGGAAAAGACCATTCGTGGGTCGCCGTAGTCGGCCAACGTCGCTGACAGAATTGCCAGATTCCGCAACACCTTTCCCGAGAAAAGTTCCTTGCCATCGGAGGTCACCGTCACCGGTTGGTCGAAATCGATCATCTCGTCATTCACGCGAATGATCAGCCGTTTTACCCCTGTCGCCTGGATCTGGAATTTCTGTCCTCGCCGATCGGCGACAACTTCTGCACGATCACCGGCCGACTTGGGGGGGACTGCCAGCCAGTAAAACCGATCATGCTGTACATCATCCTGCTTCCAGACGATGCGCTCAGGAAAGCGACGACGCGTGAATTTCGCCATCCAGGGAATGGCGACCCGTTCCTCGCGATCCATACCGTGCCCCTTGTTGGGGTGCAGCTTGACCAGGTATTCGTAGCCCCCCGGATCCTGTTGATGGAGATCGCCGAGCAGTTTGTCCCAGTCCGCCGCGACCTTGTTGCGGTTGTAGGCGCTGTCATTAGCCCCCATGTGGATCGTGAAGGGCAGATTTCGCAAACCCAGCGGAGACGTTTCATTGGGATGACCGGCAGCCATCTGCGCCGCCGCGAACCGATCGGCCATCCGCGGGGCCAGTTGGTAGACACCATCGCCCCCCGCCGAGTAACCCATCAGATACACCCGATCCGGATCCACGTCTTCGAAGACAATCAGGTTTTCGATCAACCGGCTGAAGAGGCGGTCGATATGGTCCTGATGCCACATGTTCCAGGTATTAGTGGGTGCCCGCGGATTCACGTACACACCTTCCTCAAACTGGTAATAACGGCTGTAGTTCGCCCAGGCCTGATCGTTGATTTCCTTGGGCGCGTTGCCACCGCCGTGCATGGCGATGAACAGACTGCGGCCGCGCTCGGGCTTTTCGCCAAACACCTTGATATTGAAAGGCATCTGCAGATCGCCTTCGGTCAGGACATGGGCCGCCATTTCAGCGGCCCGCGTCTTGCGGACGTAGGCCGCGTGATCCTGCCACAACAGTTTCTCAGCCCGCGCGGCTTCCGCTTTCGTCAAAGGGACTCGAGCAAACTCCTGCCGGGCCAACTCGGGACGCTCACTGCGATCACGGGCCAGAAATTCCTGCAACGACTTCAATGTGGCACTCGTTTCCGGCACCGGATCGGGCTTCGCCAACGCGAGAGACTGGTCGAAGGTGATCGGCGTGTCACGCGGTTCGGCCGTCAAGGTCTGCGTCACGGCCCCCTGCGGAAACTGCACGGTCGCCGTATATTTGTCACCCTGCTTCAGTGGCACCGAGAGATGATGATTGGCATCGAACGATTCGTCATTGGTGGTTCCCGTGAAAACCTCGGCCCCCGAGGCATCGGTAATTTTCAGGGGCACCCGGACGCGTGCACCACCGGCCTGCTCCACCGCGCGAAACGCGATCGGCACCATCCCTTCGGGCAGCTTTTCGGCCCGACTCGTGTAATAATCGGTCACATTGACCGCGAACACGTCCTTGATGGACGAATCCCAGACGAGAGGAAAATACAGCGGCGTGCGCTGAAAACTCACCGCATAAATCGCATGTCGGGCATCATCTCGCCGTGCCGTGCCGGCTTGCCCGGCAAACCAGGCCTTGTCCAATTCCATTCCGTTGGGTTCCGCCGCGCCGGTGAAGTGCCAGCCCTTGTCCCAGACCTCGACCCAGGAATGATTGCCGCTGTTATTGGTCCACAGGGGAGTCCCCACGAAGCGCGCGGGGACTCCGACGGCCCGACAGGCATCGATCAGCAGAACAGACAAGCCCGTGCACGAAGCCAATCCCGACTTGATTGACTCGGAAGGAGCCTGGTCGGCCCGCCGTCGCTGCGTCGAGTACCGGACTTTCAGCAGTGGAAAGATCTGCTGATTCAGAATCGCGGCCGCCTCGGACATCGTTTTGGCGTTCTTGACCAGCGGTTGAAACTGGGCGACAAACTCCGGTCGCCAGCGCTCCCGACTTTCATTGATGTTTACATAGGGCAGCACGTTATTGAAGAAAATGTCTTCAGGCAGGTCGGCTTTCCAGGGTGCGGCGTTCCAGGCCTGATAGGCCAGCCTGACGTTTTCCAGCAGAAAATCTGCCTTCAGGCTCGTCAGATCGCGGTCGGGCATGTTGGCAATCAGGAATTCCATGCCGCGGTATTCGGCCGGCGCAACTTCCCGCAACGCCCGCTCCAGTTCGCCCCGGTTCTCTCCCGCGCGTTTGAGTGCGCCTTGCACCGCAGGGGATTGTTCAGCGCGGGCAATATTTTCCAGCAGCGACGTGTGGTCGTGCACGATGACCCAGGCTCCGTCGATCTTCCGGAAGACGAGCGAGAAATTCCCGCCAATCGGTGCCGGGGAGCGCTGCAGATGCCAGTGCCCCAGGACGAGGGCCGCGTCGGCGCCCAGCGGTTGCACCTCGATCGCACCGAATGCCAGGTTGCCCATCCGCTCCTTGGTCGGATATCGACGTTTGTAATTCTGTCGGGTCGTTTCCCAACTGCGGGTTGTACGACCGCCAGAACTGAACGACAGTTCGTCCGACTTCCAGTAATGCTGCATGAACGCATCAATATCGCCGTTGTTCCAGGCCTGGGCCTGTTCGTTCAACACAAATTCCAAAGCCTCGTCGAGGTCGTCGTGCGGTGTCGCGCGGCGTAACCGTGAATCCTGACGAATCGTCCAGGTTTCCGATGCCGCTGGACCCGCCGGGCTTTCAACCGTCGCTCGAAATCCGGTGGAGGTCATCCTGAGAACGGGTGGCTTCGACAACCCGTTCCAACTCGCCGGATCGAGTGCCAGCAAATCGAGCTTATCGGCCCAACGACCATGTTTTTGCCGATAAGCCTGCTGATGATGGTAAATCTCCAGCAACGCATCGCGAGCCTTTTCCGCCGGATCACGCTGAAACTGAACCGACCCCGGCGCGCCAGTCGAGAACTGAACGTAGCCCCAACGCTCGGGGCGATGCATATCGACAATGCCCGGAGGGGACCAGACCCAATTGTTTTCGGGTGTCTGGGGAACTTTCTGATATTTGCCGTCGACGATGTTGTATTGCCATTCGACTCGCGAAAAATCGACGCGCCAGCGATCACCGTCGTGCGGCGGAACGGGCCGGTGCGCATATTCCTGCAGCACGCGCCACGGAATGGCGATTTCCACCGACCACCCCCGATCTTCGTCTGCGGGCTTGTTCAAAGTGCCGTTCACGTGGACGGCAGTCAACAATCCCGGAATTTCCCAGCCATCTTCGGCCCGTCCGCCATCTTTGTACGGACGGGGCAGAAACAAATCCCACCCCGTATTCAACGCATTCATCTCAAACTCGAAGTACTCATGATTATCTCCGTCGGGATCGATAAAGACTTCAAAATCATTGTCATGAAAAATCACGGCGTCATGCTGGGTCAGGCTCCCCGAGACGTGCGGTTCTTCGAGTTCGGCCCCCACGTAGAAATAGGTATCATCCCACAACATTTTGGCGCGGGTTCGAAAACGGGGCCGAGGTTTTTCCGTGTCTTCGATGTCGACAAAGTCGTCTGTCCAGGGCACCCGTTGCCACGCCGCATCATCGAGTTGGCCGTCGACATTCACCGCTCCCTCGGCCCGGAAGCAGACGTAGCCCCGAGGTGCAATCCGTTTCATGCGAGCCCAATCCTGGGCAGAATCGGCCAGGCAAGTCGCGGCCAAGAGACCGACACCCCCAAACCCCATGAACAGCCTGCCCAGAACCAGCATCGCGTTCCAACGCGATTTATCGACAAAAACAACATTCGTCATCGAAGATCATACCTGCAGAGAAACACTGAACGGCACCAACCTCACGCCAGCAGTAACCGACCGTTCAGGGCACGGCCCACGCACTGGAACCGACGATATCACCAGCAAGCAGCATGCCACCCATCTACGAGCAGCGCTCGTACATTGTCTCGACCGCCTTCGCGGACTCGCCTTCGGGAGTGATGTTGTAGGCTGTGATGATCAAATGCCTGCCATCGACCAGCTGGAACTCGGTTCGCCAACCCCACTGCGGTAGATTTTCACCCGCGTCATAAGCGCCCAGCACACTGAACCCACTTTCCGCCGACGGCCCCGTCGAAAACATGATGGCCTGGCTCATATGAAAACTGTCGATCCAGGAAACCTGCCATTGTTTCGTGATCGCATTGAACGCCATTAATTCTTCGCCGTGCCGTGGCTTCCCTTGAATCTGGCCTGTGTATGTATGCCGGACGAATCGACCATTGAGCACGCATGCGAATTCACCACTCACCGGAGATTCGTCGGCCAGCACGCCGGGCTCAAACCAAGTGCGAACCGTACCGGCCCAACGGCCCACCAATCCCTGCATCAATTCTTCAGGCGACATCTGAAAACCTTCTCAATCGTAACATTGGGCCCCTGACAAACCGCAAGGCTCTGCCGTACCCGAAGGACTTAACGTTTCTGACCGATCCGATACAGGGCCGAATCGGATCGAATGATCAGTGAATCGTGCCAGACAGCCGGGCTGGCCATCAGTTGTCCGTCGAGATGATTCTTACCAAGCACTTCCCATGCCGAGCCGGAACTGATCACCGTGACATCTCCCTGCCGACTGCAAAACAGCAGTTTTCCATCGACGGCCAGAGGAGAGGCCGAGTGATTCCCCGCCGCCCGTTCCCGAAAAACCAGATCACCCGTTTTGGCATTCAGGCAAGTGACGACTCCCTGGTCCGAAATCATATACAGGCGGTTCCCGACGATAATCGGCGACGACATCGCCGGGACCTGCTTGTTGGTTCGCCACGCGACGTGCGTACTGGTCACATCGCCTGAACCATCGGCTCGGATAGACACCAATTCGGGAGTCATGTAGCCGGTGCAGATGTAAACAATTCCGTTGGCATAAATCGGACAGGGAGCGTTGGAGAACCCTTCACCGTGGCGGACCTGCCAGAGAGGTTTGCCATCGCGCGGATCATAAGCCACCACCCATTGCGCCCCCGGCACCACCACCTGATCCCTCTGTCCGTCATTAAAGACCAGAGGCGTGGCAAACGCCTTGTGCATTTCCGCGAGTTCTCCAGTCATCGCTGGCCGGGGGGTGCGCCAGACTTCGTGACCAGTCTCGGTATCCAGGGCCACAACAAATTGAGATTTCGTGCCGTCGCAGGGGAAAATCATGCGATTGTCGAACACCACCGGTGAGCTGCCAGGGCCCACACTGTGATCAACCGGCACGCGCGTCTTCCACAACACCGTGCCCTGTTTTGTGTCCACACAGGCAGTCCCCAGGTTGCCGAAGTGGCAATACATCCGCCCCGCGTGCAACACCGGTGTCGGAGATGAGTAACTGTTGAGCGTGTGGATCGGCTCTGGATCGGCATGTTGAAAGAGCTCGAGATTGTGAACCATCTTCCCCGATTCCAGGTCAATGGCCACAGCCCGCAGACTGACCGATTCAATGATCTGCAGACTCTTGATTTCCGGATTGGTGGCTTCTTTTTCGCGAATGACTTCCGCCCGC
>JAFEBR010000459.1 GCA_018242565.1 Planctomycetota bacterium
AGCGATACCGCCCCTCGTAACAGACGCAGCCCCGCGAGACTCCAAGGCTTTACATCAGATTGAAAAACGAGTCTGAGTCGAGATGCGGAATGTACTTCTGCAACTGGTCAGCCAGCGGCCGGCCGCCCTCAAGTGGAATCCAACGATCAATCGTTCCCCGACAACACCAGCGATCAACGGCAAACAGGCGGGGTTCCGTATCGACCAGGGTGAATCGTAGCATGGGGGAATACGGGATTTGTTGGGCCATCCAGTTTCGACCCATCCGCCCCCCCAACTGCTCGAGGAAGGCGTCAATCTGCGCGAAACTGCTGTTCGCCGTATAGACCACCAGGTGCTGAACTTCGCGGTCAACAATGCAGGCTGTGCCGAGGCACAGCGTTTTGACCTGCTCCTGGCAGAGTTCCCACTCAGACGGCAGGATCTGAGACGGCCGAACTTTGCGAATCGTCACCAGGCCGTTGCGCGGGTCTTCGCGAATTTCGTATTCGGGTGGCAGCGTATCGACCGGCACACCCTGGGCTTTGCCCGCACAATAATACTTGGGTTTGCCGGACTTGGTTGTGCCCTGCAGCACATAATACCGATCGCCCCGGCGGTTCACGTATTCCAGTGCCATGTGCGAAACTCTCCCTCAGTTCCCAGACAGACCCACCTTCCGTCGGGCGACTTCCAGTCCAGTGTGTGGCGCTCCGGTGGCTGAAAAACTGCCGAAGATCGCCGATCATGTTGCTCAAGGCCACTCTCTCGGGTTTGTCGGATAGCCACCGGTGTGTGGTATACGGGATGCAGCCATGTCGTCGCGTGTCTGCGATTTCCGATCTTCGAGCCCGCGCGCCAGGCCAGTCGCGCTCGTTCAACTGACGGCTAAGACTTTGGCTTGTCGGCGGACTTGGTTCCAGCCGCTTTTTTCTTCGCGGCCCGCTCGGCGGCCTGGGCGATGATCCCTTCGGGGTCGTCATTGAAGGCGTCCCGGCAACCGCTGCAACAGACCCAGTAGGTTTTGCCTTTGTAGACGATGCTCATGGTGCCCCGGCCGCCGGTGACGATGCATTCCGGGCCCCCGACGCCTTCCTCGGCGAGTTTAGTCCCCTCGCGCGTGTAGCCCACCTCGGCGACTCGGTTGAACTGCGTTTGTCCCTGGCCCTTGGTCTGAAACAACACGAGCGTGCGCTTTTCGTTGAGTTGCGTGATCACGATCTGGTGCTCGCGCCCCTGGTCATCTGGCACGGTCTGCACGGTCAGCTTGTTCCCCGACAGTTTGCCACGGTATTTCCGGGTCGATTCGTCCGGCAGCGTGGCCTGGAGCTCGAACTCGCGAGCCGTGGGATCCCAGGTCAGCAAGGCCGAGCGCAGCAGTTTCCCCTCGCTGACCGTGTACTTCAGGGCGGCCTGGTCAGATTTGAGTTCCCAGACCCACGCGGCCGATTCCTTCCACGAGTCTTTGTTGGAGTTGCGGACCGGCTGCCCGATGCCGCGCCATTCACCAATCAGCGGATTGAAGTCCGCCAGCGCCTCCTGCAGCGCGGTCCGTTTGGCGGAAGCCCCGGACGCCCCCGGGCGGGATGCCGGTTCGTCCTCAGCACCCCGGACGTGTACCACGCCGTTCATTGCCATACAGAACACCGTTGCCGCCAGCCACGTATAGCGCATGATCCGTCGCCTCTCCCGAACTCCAGACATGATGCCGGAAATGCGATCCACCTGAGCAGAACCCTGTCCGGAGGGCGGTTACGTGGCCCACCGCGATAGCCGAATCAGCGCCGACTGGTCCGGCAGATGACGAACAGGGCGCCGCCGACGAGCGCCACCGTGACGAGCGATTCGACGATGTAGCTTTTCGCGTTGGCCGAGGTGACTTTGATTTGAGCCAGAACCGGCGTGGGGCCGGCTTGGACGTCAGCCGCCGAGGTGCTCCCGATACCCAGGGCCAGAGCAGTCGCCAACAGCCAGTTTCGCATCATCGTTCGTCTGCTCCTGCGGGGGGACAGGTCCCCGACCGCTGCCGCCGTCTCGTTACAGAAACTCTCCAATCGGGGCACGCAGTTCCCGAAAGGTCCGACTGGGGACCGTTACGGTCTGCCAGCTTTCCGAGCGAGTGTACATGGCCTGCTGATAGTCCTCGGCCCAGACGCCAAAAAACGAGTACGTCCGGTTCCGGAACGAAAACAAGTCACTGAACTGCGTTTGTTCCGCCTCGCTGACAATATGATAGGCGAAGACCAGCAGCGCCCGAAAGTCGGAACCAAACACGTCCTGCCATTTCAGCAAGGCGGGCAAGTCCTCGGCGGTCGTCCAGTTTTCCCAGCGATGTCCCGACACCGGGTCGCCCGAGGGGAACCGCCGGCCTTTGACATCCACCAGGAGGTTGGCCGCACGGGGGGAATAGACGATGAAGTCCATCGACTTCAGCGACTGCTGTTCGAGCAGGGCCCGCCGTTGTTCATCGACGGCGACATAGGGGGTCCGCCGGGTTCGCAAAAACGCCTCGAAGGCGGCGTCGTAATGATTGCCTCTGAGCGCCATGGCCCTGCAGTCCCTCACATTCGGTCACACGAAACGTCCGTACAGACCCTATTCTTCCAAATTGCGGCCAAAATGCAACTGATTGTGGTGCCGGCGTCTCGCCTGCCACACTTCGTCGCCAAGCCATTGACGGCGATCCGCGGTTAAGCCACGACCGAGTTGACTGCAGTCCATGCTGACCTTGGTCCGTGTGGCAATACGGCTCATTGTTGTTAACGGGTCTTTTTCACGGGTTTAGCTCGGCCGACGTGTTTCCGGGAGTCAGCTTTACCTGCGACCACATGTTGCACGGCGTTCTGAAGCTGTTCAGTCACCCAGGCATTCAGGCTCTTTCCTGCGATCGTTGCGGCGACGTTAACTTGTCGGTGCAAGTCAGGGGGAATTCGAGTCATGAATTGGCCTGAAAACGGCTTGTCCGGAGTCTCGCCTCGGTCCAGACAAAAATCCAGATAGTCATCGATCGAATCTCGAAACGCTTTGGTCAGTTCCGCTACGCTCGTTCCTTGGAACGTGATCACGTCGCGGGTGTTGATAATTTCGCCGTGAAAAATCTCCGCTTCGTCGTCGAATTCGACTTTGCCGATGTAGCCTTTGTATTCCATCATGGTTTCACTCCTGCTTCTGCCAGGAATCGCCGCATGGATTTGACGGCTCCCTCGGCTGTTTCCTTTTGAGGGTGCGGGCGGTGAAAGACGGCCCGCATGCCATTCAGCGCAATTCGTACCCGTGAACCAGCACCCTCAGTGATCTGGGCACCATTTGCCGCCAGCAGAGCTTCGATATCGCGCCAGGCGATATTTGATCGAACCGGGTCCGCGAAAATGGCCTGCAGCGTTTGTAAATGCTTGGGTCCCATGTCGTGAAAATGATATCATTAA
>JAFEBR010000460.1 GCA_018242565.1 Planctomycetota bacterium
ATCGTCCTCGATACCAGTGGCTCGATGGATTTCGGATCGGGCGGCCTGACCAAAATCGAATACGCCCGGCGGTTGGCCGGGGCCCTCAGCTACCTGGCCGCACTGCAGGGCGATGCCGTGGGCCTGTCGTGTGTCGCCAACGGAATCGTACGGAACGTGCCCCCGCGCCGCAGTCCCGCGCACCTGGCGACAGTGTACGACATCCTCGAAAAGGCACATCCGCAGAACGACACCCAATTACCAACGGTCCTGCATGAACTGGCGGAAACGATCCGTCAGCGGGCCCTGATCGTGATCATTTCCGATTTTTTTGTGGAACCTGAATTAATGCGGAGCTGCCTGCAGCACCTGCAGTTCCGCAAGCACGACGTCGCCGCCATGCACCTGCTGGACCAGCAGGAAATTGAATTCAACTTCCGCCGTCCGATGCGATTCCTCGACCTGGAAGGTGGTCCGGCCATCTTTGCCGAGCCCAACGAAATCGCCGAGCGCTACCTCAAAGTCCTCGGGGAATATCTCACGGAAATCAAGAAATTGATGCTGGAGTCGGCGATCGACTATCACCGCATCACGATCGACGAAGATTATGAAAAAGTGCTGACGCGCTTCCTGGTGGGGCGGACCCGGACGAAGGGAGGCCGCGCATGAATTTCATTGAACCGTTGCTCTTGTGGGGACTGCCGCTTGCGTCATTACCGATTATTATCCACCTGATCAACCAGCGCCGCTACCAGACAGTGCGCTGGGGCGCGATGATGTTTCTGCTGGCAGCGAATCGGCTGTCGCGGGGCTATGCGCGACTGCGACAGTGGCTGATCATGCTGTTTCGAATCCTGGCGATTGCGGCACTGATTTTCACGATCGCCCGTCCCCTGGCGACTGGGTTTCTGGGACTGAAAGTCGGCGGTCGTCCAGACACTACCATTGTGCTGCTCGATCGGTCACCGAGTATGCAGGAAACCGGCGGAGGCGCCGGTGGTTCGAAGCTGGAAACTGGCCGACAACAACTCGTGCAGGCCTTGACGCTCCTGGGATCCACGCACTGGGTTCTGGTCGACAGCACCACCAATCAGGCGGTGGACCTGGAATCCCCCGGGGCGCTGCTCAATTCACGCGCCGGTGAACCGGCCAGTGCCGGAAGTGATCTTACGTCAATGCTGCAGACAGCCTACGAGTACATCAAGACCAACAAGACGGGCCGAACGGAAATCTGGATTTGCTCAGACCTGCGGGACAGCGACTGGCAGGCCGAAGGCGGACGCTGGCAGTCGTTGCGGGAATCGTTCCTGGAGTTTCCCCAGGGCGTACGGTTCCACTTGCTGGCCTATCCCCAAACCACACCCGAAAACATGAGCGTGCGTGTCACCAGCGTGCGCCGGGTGCAGACCAGCGATGCTGCCGAGTTGGTCATTTCACTCAAGCTGTCGCGGGCCACTCCGGCCGAATCGCGGCTTGCAGTGCCCGTGCAGTTCGAAATCGACGGAGCCCGTTCGGAATTCACGGTCGACTTCGAGGGCCTGGATTTTGAATTGAAAGATCATCGGATCCCGATCGAACGCAGTCGGGAGCGAGGTTGGGGCCGTGTTTCGATTCCGGCTGACGCCAACCCCGCCGACAACGAGTACTGTTTCGTCTTCGACAGGCCGGTACCGCGCAAGGCGGTGGTTCTGGCAGATGAATCTACCGCCGGACATCCACTGCAACTGGCCGCGTCGATCAGTCCCGATCCGTCGGTTCCCGTCTCTGCCGAGACGATTTCCGAAGAACAGTTGCCAGCCCTCGACTGGGACAACCTGTCGCTCTTAATCTGGCAGGCGCCGCTGCCCGCCGGGACTTCGGCACAACTTGTACAGACGTTCGTCGAGCGCGGAGGTCAGGTCATTTTCTGTCCGCCTCGAGGGGGAGGCGATACGGAGATCTTTGGAGTCAGCTGGAAGAACTGGATGGAATCCCCGGACGAAATCCCGGTCGAGCAATGGCGCGGCGACCAGGATCTGCTGGCACACACCAACAGTGGTGCCGCCCTGCCCGTGGGTAAGCTGCAAATCCGCAAACACCGCGAACTGACGGGCGAGTTTACTGTCCTGGCCAGCCTGCGTGGAGGTCAACCGTTGCTGGCACGCGCCACCACCTCTCGCGGTGGGGCGTATTTTCTGACAACGACTCCGGCCCCGACCGATTCATCGCTGGCCAGCGATGGCATCGTCATGTACGTGATGGTGCAACGAGCCCTTGCAGCGGGTGCAGCGGTGCTCGGGAATACACGACAACTTGTCGCCGGCCCGTCAACCGTCGGAGATCCTGTTCAATGGCAGAAAATCACCGGCGACGACAAAGCCATTTCGATCGAATATCCGTATCACCGCGGCGTCTATGCCACCGGCGAGAAACTCCTGGCCGTCAATCGGTCCGAAGCCGAAGACAATTCGACGGTCGTCCCCGATCCTAAGGTGAAAGAGCTGTTCCAAGGCCTGGATTTTTCCCGGGTCGATCACAAAGCAGGCAATACGGCATCGGTGATCCGCGAAATCTGGCGTTTATTCCTGGCGGCCATGATCATCGCGCTGATCGTCGAGGCCGGATTGTGTCTGCCGAAAGTGCTGTCACGTGCGGAAACTGGTCCCAAGGTGGCCACCAGTGGATTTACATCGGTTTAACAATTCTCTTCTGGCCGGTCTCAATGCGGCCGCCGGCGGACTCCTGATACAGTGACCGCA
>JAFEBR010000461.1 GCA_018242565.1 Planctomycetota bacterium
ATGTTTTCAGTGGTTCGATTCGACGTTCTCTGGCAACAGGGCCTTTCCGTCGCCACCATTCGCGAGGCCAGGTGCCGCAGAAAGCCTGCCGTCATCGCAGCCATCCGTTGGTTGCTGACTCTGTGGGCGATCGTCGGTGGACTAACCGGTCCGCACGGACACGCCCGGCGAACGTGCGCTGATGACACCCAAATAGCTGCCGTTGCCCAGGAGGAAAAAACCGACGCCCAGCTCACTCCCGCAAAGATCGCCTCGGAAATCGAACAGGCCATGCGCCTGTTCGATTCGGTCGAATATGCACTCGAATACACGGAATCGCGTAATGCCGCCGGGTTTGGTAACGCCGATCCCAAACGGTGGATCGAAGGGGACGGCAAATACGTTTTTCGCAGCGACGGCCGTCGCTGGTTCCTCGACGAACATGGCCTCTCGTTCAATTTGGGTGACAAGTCGCTCACGCCAAAACATGACATCTCCGGTTTCGACGGCGGTCGGCATTATCATTGCCGGGGCGATTCGCTGTTGGTCTATGGCGAAGATGAACTAGGGAACCGACGGGCGGGTTTGCCTCTCGTTCTGTGGCGCTGCGGCAGTTCTGCCGAGAATCTGCTCTATACGCTGCGACTTCCCGAGGCCCGGATCATCGGCCGACCGAAGATCGGCGGACAGGCCTGTGTCACCATTGAAGTGCGCTGGATTCCCGAATGGGATCAGTCACGTTTGTTGCGAAGACTTGAGGTCACGATATCGCCGGAACAGTCATACTTACCGCTGAAGGCGGTGTGGGAACGCGACGGCAAAGTCACGTCCGAATGTGAGTTGAACGGCTTGAAGCGTACTGCCGGCGGTGTCTGGTATCCGCTGATGATCCGCACGAATCGGCAGATGCAAGACCCGCCGGATTACCCTTTGCCGCGAACCGAGAAGATCAAATCGGTCGTGTTCCGCGATTCAAAACAAGAACCGTGGGCCGAAGACGCGTTTCGTTTCACGCCCCCCCTGGGGGTCGATATCGTCGATCGCAGGCGGGGGGTGGCCTGGTGCAATGATCCCTGGTGGGCCGAACTGGCGCCCTTCGCCAAGGAAAAGTTCGATTGGCCCCGTGCCGATACGGCAGCCCTGATTTATGCGGCTAGTTATAACGATCCGGCGATTGATGATGCCCCGGCTCCTGTGATTGAAGCCGCGGATTGGGTGAATGGAAAGGACCCTGGGCCCTGGCAGCGTGCCGGTCGCTTTGTGTCAGTGCTGTATTTTTTCGACGACCTGGCGATCGCGCCGCATCCGGGCCAGATTGCCGCGCTTCGCGCCTGGAGGGCGAAGTATGCAGCCAATGAAGTCGAACTGGTAGGCATCGCCGGCCACCATGATGTGGCCGAGGTCAAGCGGTCCATCGCTGAACTGGGAATTGACTTTCCGGTGGCCATCGATCAGAAGTCAGACAACAAGCAATCTTATGGACGCACGCGGGATGCGTTTCACCTTCGCCAATCTGCGGGAATCGTGATCGTGACCCCTGCAGGCCACGTCAAGCTCCTGCCAGCGCCGCAGGGCAATGGTGAGCCGCGCAATCCCCTGGATGTGGCCGTCCTGCCACTTTTCGAAATGGCCGGGCGCCGTCCCCAGTGGGCTGCCGATGCACCTTTGAAGCCGGCGACATTTAAGCAGATGAATCCACAATTGACCGATGCGGCTCGCACACAGATTCAAGCGGAATGGCGTCGGCAGGTGTTAAGTCAAACAGGACGCGGTAAGGTCCAGGGCTTGATCTCGCACGACGCCAGCCTCGATGCGGCCATCGCCGAGCAGGAGTGCCAGGTGACGATTCAGCCCGAACTGTGGTTGCTGCTTTCCAATACGCCCGGAGGGCATTTCGTCGATGTGGATGCCAATCGTCGTCAAACGGTTGCCGTGAAAGGATCGTACGAGTTTTCGGGGTTGCGAAAGGGGACCTATCGACTGAGTTTTTCGGCCCCGGGAGTGGCGCGGGTCGAGCGCAAAGTCCTGCTCGAGACAGATGATGCGATCACGGCAGTTGATGTGTCATTGCAGAGTGATACGATTCGGGGCCAGGTCCAGGATGAGACTGGGGAGCCATTTTCGGGGGTCAGTGTGCGAGTTGTACTGCGTCATCTTGCACCTCCACAGAAGTATCCCACAACCACGAGTGGCCTGCCCCGTGAACCGATCATGACAGATTCAGACGGCCGATTCGTACTCGATCAGTTGCCGGCCGGGGCGTATACGCTGGAATTCTCGGTAGCCGGGTTTGACAAGGCCGAAGTCGAGCTGGTTTCTGTGGGGACGCGCGATTTGAGCGTTGTCCTGCCTGCCGCGAAGCCTCAATGAGTACTTTTGCGAGCCCTGATGTTGTTGTGAACGAGCCACCCGTCTGGATCAGAACAACTCATGGCCGGCAAATAGAGGTTTGCTTGACGCTGCTCGTGCTGCCCGTTCCAATCGGCCACCGGTATCTCTGTGCTTCTGGTTGAATGCGATCAGGCACAAGACGGCAATTGGTTGACGCACGATTTGTTTGCGGATGCTGCGCTCTTGAAACCCCTTCTCAAACTGACCGGAATTCGCAAAGCGTTTGGCGGCGTACAGGCGCTGAGTGACGTGGCGTTTGATTTGCTGCCGGGCGAAGTTCACGCACTGGTGGGCGAAAATGGCGCGGGGAAGTCGACGCTGGTGAAGATGATTACGGGGGCCCACCAGCCGGATGCGGGAACGATCGAAATCGCCGGGCAAGCCGTCACCGACCTGGATCCGTTGCGCGCCCGCAGCCTGGGGATCGCCGCGATCTATCAGCAGCCGGCGTTGTTCCCCGACCTGACGGTCGCAGAGAATATTGCACTGGGGTTCGAGCCACCCAGGTTCTGGGGCCGGGTCCGTTGGCGTGAGAGACGCGAACGTGCCGTGCGGATTCTGGAAGATGTCGGAGCGCGGTTTGACCCCGATCTGGAAGCCGGGCAATTGACCATGCCGCAGCAGCAATTGGTCGAAATTGCAAAAGCGGTGTCGGTGGAAGCGCGGGTGCTGATTCTCGATGAACCAACGGCTTCCCTGAGCGATAGCGAGACCGAACATCTGTTCTCGGTCATTCGTCGGCTGAAACAGCAGGGAGTGGGGATGATCTACATTTCCCATCGACTTGACGAATTGCCTCAGATCGCTGATCGAGTGACGGCGTTCCGCGATGGTCGACTCGTCGGAACATCGCAAATGGCCCAGACGAACCGCAGCGAATTGATTCGCCTGATGGTCGGTCGCGAACTGGCAGCGGTGTTTCCCAAGACCGAGGTCCCCATCGGTGAGCCGCTGTTGGAGATTCGGCATCTGTCCTGCCCGGAGGAAGGGGTGCAGGATGTCAACCTGACGGTTCGGGCCGGCGAAATCGTGGGCCTGGCGGGGCTTGTCGGAGCCGGGCGGACCGAACTGGCACGTGTCTTGTTTGGCCTGTCGCCGGCGATGGCGGGGCAGATACTCGTGAAGGGACGCCCCGTAGAAATTGACTCGGCTCAAGCGGCGACCGCACTGGGCATCGCGTATGTTCCCGAGGATCGCCGACGTCATGGTGTCATTCTCGACTTGTCGGTCGCAGCGAACGCGACGTTGGCACGGTTGCCTGCGTTATCTCGCCGGGGGTTATTGGATTTCGCAGCCGAAGCGCAACTGGCGAATGAGTTCGTCGAGCGATTAGGGGTCAAGACCCCCTCAGTTCATGCTCCGGTGGGGAATTTATCGGGTGGTAACCAGCAAAAAGTGGCGCTGGCTCGCTGGCTGGCGACGCAGCCAGTGCTGTTGATTCTGGATGAACCCACTCAAGGAATTGATGTGGGCTCGAAAGCCGAAATCCATCGCCTGATGGGAGAACTGGTTGCGCAGGGCCTGGGAATTCTCATGATTTCTTCGGACCTGCCGGAGATCCTGGGAATGAGCGATCGAATCGCTGTGATGCAGGCCGGAACGATCGTTGGCGAATTGAGCCGCCGCGAAGCGACTCAAGAGCGGATTCTCGATCTGGCGTTGGGCCATGTCGCTGCGCAAGGTGGGTCCTGATGCTGCGCTATCGACGAGAACTGGCTGTGTTGTTGGCCTGGGGAGCGCTCCTCGGATTGCTGGCGGTGTGGGCCCCAACCTTCTTCGCCGGCGACCAGTTGCGAAACATGCTCGTCAGCGCCGCACCCGTTATTGTCGCTGCGGTGGGCATGACGCTGGTGATGTTGACGCGACAGATCGACATTTCGATTGGATCGATTTTCTCGTTATGTGGCGTGGTAGCGGGCCTGCTCGTGCAGGCGGGCTGGCCCATGCCGCTGGCTGCGACAATCTCAGTATTGTGCGGACTGCTGCTGGGGTTAGTGAACGGTGCCCTGGTGGCCGGCTTGCGATTGCCAGCGATTGTCGTCACGTTGAGCACGCTGGTGGC
Source organism: Planctomycetota bacterium (assembly GCA_018242565.1). Lineage (GTDB taxonomy): Bacteria > Planctomycetota > Planctomycetia > Planctomycetales > Planctomycetaceae > JACQFH01. The sequence continues at coordinate 4,433 of JAFEBR010000461.1, forward strand.
CGTGCGCGAGTTGCTGCGTTATTTCCGCGAAGGGGAGTTCGTCCGCAATCTGCCGGCCGGTTTCCAGTGGTTTGGCCTGTCGCAAGCCGCCGGGCAATGGGTTGTGGTGGCGAGTGCTTTGGTGATCGCCCTCGGGGCTGGTTGGGGTTTGTCCTGCCTGGGGGGCGGGCGGGCGATCTATGCCACGGGGAGTGATCCTGAAGCAGCCCGGTTGGTCGGAATTCGACCGCGGCGAGTTGTCCTGGGTGTCTTTGCTGCCTCGGGGACGTTGGCGGCACTGGCCGCACTGCTGAATGACATCCGCTTTGCTGATGTGGACCCCAATGCGGGCAACGGCCTGGAGATGCAGGCGATTGCCGCCGTCGTGGTGGGCGGCGCATCAGTCAATGGTGGGCGGGGGACGATCGCTGGGACCGTCCTGGGTGTCTTGTTGCTGTCTACAATTGGACCGGCGCTTGTCTTTCTGCATGTCCAACCGCAGTGGGAACGGGCCATTCAAGGGACGGTGATCCTGGCGGCCGTCTCGTTCGCCGGGCATGCTGTTCTGAATCGCCGCTCACGCGGGTTAACAACCGCCAGCGGCGGAGTGGGAACTCCCGGACAGTCCAATTCCCCGAGTTCTGCTTCGAAATCTACCAAACCCGCGTAAATTCCGACGACTGATATGCCGCGTGATCACAAACACATTCGCTTTGAATCCATCGTGTGGAACGGCTGGGAGACGCTGATCACGTATTTCAAAAACCGGGCAGTGACACCCATTACGAGGGCGATTTGTGGATTGGACGGACGAGGTCGTCAGCCGGGCCTTGCCGCGGGGATCGAGGTGTGTCTCGTACGGGCAACAGGTCGCGTCGCCGCATCTGGTTCCGCTTGAAAACGATGACTACTGTGCAAATGGTTTGCAAACAATGTTGAGAAGGGTTCGTATGTGTCTAAATTCTGCAGCCCCGATTGATCGACCGACATGAACCGTTTGCAGTCTGCACAAAGCGTGGGTTCGTCGTCGCTGGGGTTGGTCTGCCTGCTCCTGCTGGAGATCGGCATTTTTTCGATCGTTGGCACCAACTTCTGCTCCACTGCCAATGCCTTGGAAATCGGGCGACTCTGCGTGGAGATTGGCTTATTGGCGCTGGCATTGACTCCAGTGATCATCACCGGAGGGATTGATCTGTCGGTCGGGTCACTGTTGGGACTGTGTGCCGTCTTGCTGGGCAAGCTGTGGCGTGATGCCGGTTGGCCCATTGGTGCTGCAGCGGGAGCAGCGATTGCGGCGGGAGCTGTGGGTGGGGCGTTAAACGCGCTGGTCATCACTCGGCTGCGGGTGCCCCCCCTGGTCGTGACATTGGGTTCGTATTCGTTGTTTCGCGGGCTGGCCGAGGGATTGACCGGTGGTGTCGATAACTTCACGCGTTTCCCAGACACGTTTCTGTTTCTCGGACAAGGATATTGGTTCGATTTTCTGCCCGCGCAATTACCGTTGTTCGTGCTGTGGATCGTCGCGCTCTGGATGCTCGTGCATGCCACCGTGCTGGGGCGAGCCTGGTCGGCGATTGGCTACTCGGCAGACGGTGCCCGCTATGCCGGGATTCGTGTGGAACGATCAACCGCGCTGGCTTACCTGATTTGTGGACTGGCGGCCGGGACGGCCGCCGTCGTTTATGTTTCCCATGTCGGCCAGGCCAAAGCCGATGCGGGTACGAATTATGAGTTGGCGGCGATTACCGCCGTTGTCCTGGGTGGTACATCGATCTTTGGCGGACGAGGTTCTATAACGGGAACACTGCTGGGGCTGCTGGCAATCGCCGTTCTGCAGAACGGGATTCGACTGGCGGACCAACCGGCCGAGGCAGCAGGCGCGCTCAATGCGGTCCTGCTGTTGGCCGCCATCATTTTCGATACGCATCGGGGCCTGGTTGCTCGGCTTCAGTCCCGTCCGCAGATTTCCGATTCGGCATCAGAATCAGAGGAATTTTCCATGAAGAACACGCAATTGGCGGTGTTGTGCAGCGTCATCCTGATTGCCGCGGGGATCATGGCCGCGAGCAATTGGCAATTGGCGCGTGCGGTTCGCGATACCGTCTCGGCTCAGCCACGGATGGCAACAGGCAGCTCCGCGACAGCACCGGGGCCGTCGCAGGTAAAACCCCTGACGATTGCGATGATGCCCAAGAGCAAGGGGAATGCCTATTTCATCGCCTGTAAGCGGGGTGCTGACGAAGCGGCCGCCGAATTGGGCGTCAATCTGATCTGGGATGGACCGACCGATACGGATCCTGCCAAACAGAATGAAGTTGTGGAGACCTGGATCACCCGGCAGGTTGATGTGATCGCCGTGGCTGTCGAGAACCGTGAAGGGCTGGCAAGCGTCTTACGCAAGGCCCGGCAGCGCGGGATTTCCGTCGTGACCTGGGATGCCGATACGGAACCTGACGCACGCGATTTTTTTGTGAATCAGGCAACCCCCGAGGGGATCGGTCACACGCTGATGGACGAGGCTGCCCGGGTGCTGGGTGAAAAGGGAGAGTTTGCCGTGATCACGGCCTCGCTGACGGCAGGAAATCAGAATGAATGGCGCAAGCACATTGAAGCCCGCCTGGCCGAAAAATACCCCGGCATGCGCCTGGCGGTCGTGCGGCCCTGCGATGACCAGCAGAAGAAAGCGTTTGAAGTCACGCAGACGATTCTCAACGCAGAACCCGGAGTCAAACTGATCATGGCGATCTGCTCACCGGCGGTGCCGGGTGCCGCGGAGGCGGTCAAGCAATCGGGACGCAACGATGTGAAGGTCATCGGACTGGGGCTGCCAAACGACAACAAACGCTTCGTGCATGCCGGGATTACAGAGACGGTGATTCTCTGGAACACAATGGATCTGGGCTATTTGACGATTCACGCGGCGTGCGCGCTGCGGAACAAGCAACTGCAGACAGGCGCCACTCAGTTCACGGCCGGCCGGTTGGGTTCGCTCCAGATTGTCGACGACAACATCCTGCTGGGGCAACCGTTCAAGTTCGACAAATCGAATATCGATCAATTCGATTTTTAGAGACCTGGAGGCCATCGGTGGCCCGCTGTGAATTCGTCGATGTGCGCGGCCTGACGGAGATTGAGCCGATACGGTGACCGCGCCTACAGTCCCGTTCCGGGATTACCTACAATCGGCGAGAGTATTTGGGGCAGTTGGCCTGCAGCGCGACTGCCTCCCCCTGACTTTTGGAATTTTCGCCGGAGCACTACGGAGATGACGCGCACCCCGCAACAGGCTTATGCCAACCTCACCGAACGACTGAAAACCACGGCCTTGCTCGAGTCGTGTTCGGCCGTCCTGGGCTGGGACGAGCAGACCTACATGCCTCCCGGTGGGGCTGAACATCGCGCCAATCAACTGTCGCTGCTGGCGGGGTTGTGTCACGAGCGGGCAACGGATCCCGTCAACGGAGAGTTGCTGTCGGAACTGGAGGCCAGTCCGCTGGCGAAGGGAGACACGCCGGTCGCGGCCAACATTCGCGAGATTCGCCGTGATTACAATCGCGCGACTAAACTCCCCCGCCGATTGGTGGAGGAACTGTCACACACCTGTACGCTGTCGCAACAGGCGTGGGTCGCCGCTCGTAAGCAGTCCCGGTTCAGCGAATTCCAGCCCTGGCTGGAAAAGGTCGTAGCACTGAAGCGCGAGGAAGCGCAAGCCATCGGGTTTGGGAATGGCGTGCCGTACGACGCCCTGCTCGATGCGTTCGAGCCAGGCCTGACGGCGGCTGAAGTGACGCGGTTGTTTGCCCCGCTCCGCGACGAACTCGTCACGTTGATTGCTGCGGTGCGGGATTCCGGCCGGCAACCTGATCGCGAGATCATTACCCGTTCGTATCCGGTCGAGACGCAACGGGAGTTCTCCATGGCCGCGGCCCGGCAAATCGGTTTCAGCTTCGACGACGGTCGGCTCGATACGGCAGCACATCCGTTCTGCAGTGGCTTCGGCCCGGGCGATGTGCGACTGACCACGCGATACGATGAACACCATTTCCCCGGGGCCTTTTTCGGGACGTTGCACGAGGCGGGGCACGGCATTTACGAACAGGGACTTGATCGGTCGTCATATGGTTTGCCCACGGGAGCGGCGTGCTCGTTGGGCATTCATGAATCGCAGTCCCGGATGTGGGAGAATTTCGTCGGCCGCAGTCGGGCGTTCTGGCGCCATTTTTATCCCAAGGCTCAGCAGGCTTTTCCCCAAGCTTTGGGAGCAACGACGGTCGATGATTTCTACGCGGCCATCAACGATGTGCAGCCGTCGTTCATTCGAGTCGAAGCCGATGAAGCGACGTACAACCTGCACATTCTGCTCAGGTTCGATCTCGAGCGCCCCTTGATCGCGGGTGATCTGCAGCCTGCGGACGTGCCCGGTGTCTGGAATGACACTTTTTTGAAATATTTCGGCATTGTGCCCCCCAACGATGCGCAAGGGTGTCTGCAGGACATTCATTGGAGTGCCGGCCTGATTGGCTACTTCCCGACCTACTGCCTGGGCAATATGTACGCGGCTCAGTTCTTCGATTGCGCGTCGCGAGAACTGGGAGATTTGCCGCAGCAGTTC
>JAFEBR010000462.1 GCA_018242565.1 Planctomycetota bacterium
ATTCCGATCACTGCAACGAACTTCTGGTTGAGGCCAGCGTCGCCGAGGACGATGCCGACGCGCATTGGTTCCGTCCTGAATTCGATGCCTTTCTCGTCGATGAAGCCAGGTCGGTGGGGATTCCCTGCCTCGATCGGACCGAGATTGTGCAGGCGGATGGCTCGCAGGGCTGGGCTTTGAGTTGTCGCCGCGGCACGGAGGCTATCTCGATTCAAGCGGAATTTCTGATCGACGCATCCGGGGAGGGGGGCTTCCTGCTGCGCCAATTGCAGATTCCGAACGACGTTGACCGCATGCGAACCAATTCCCGCGTCGTCTACGGCCATTTTACCGGCGTTGACGAATGGGATGGTCTGTATCGCGCCGCAGGTGGCCGTGCTGCAGATCACACGTTTTATTGCGACGATGCGGCCTTGCATCATGTGGTTGATGGCGGCTGGATGTATGTGCTGCGGTTTCAGAACGGAGTGACGAGTGCCGGCTTTCTGATTGACAATCGGCGGTTTCCCAGAGACCCGGATTTGTCTGCCGACGAGGAATGGCACGCGTGGCTGGAACGCTATCCGTCGATCGCTGCCCAGTTTCGGAATGCCGCCGTGACGGATTTGTGTGGCAGCATTCGGCGTTCGTCCCGTCTGCAGCGCCGCGCCCGTCAGACAGTCGGGATGAACTGGGCGATGTTGCCGCAAGCGGCGTATTCGCTCGATGCGCTGCACAGTTCGGGGAATGCGCACACGCTGTATGGCATCGAACGCCTCGTGGCGATTCTGGAACAGCGGTTATCCGTGGCGGAGCGATACGCCGCTTTGCAGCAGCACGCGAAAACCCTGGATGCCGAGATCGACCTTGTCGACCAGATTGTGCATGGCTGCTATCGGGGATTTGTCCACTTTGACCTGTTTGTGTCGATGGCGATGTTTTACTTCGCCGGTGCTCATAACAGTGAAGACTTGCGGCGGCGCGGGGTGGCGCGTCCCGGCCAGGCCTTTCTGTTGGCCGACCATCAGGAATTTCGAGCGGCGGTTGACCGCTGTTACGACGAATTGCTGCGGATTACAGCCCGTCCAGCACAGTCGGCGGAGATTGTCGGGTTTCAGCAATTGGTTGCCAGAGAAATTGCTCCGTTCAATATCGCCGGCTTGTGCGACCCGTCCCGAAAGAACATGTACCCATTCATCGTGGCTGCGTCGCAGTGATTTGTGTTGACGGGAGATTTCACTGCACCGCAGTCTCTGCGGGCGGCGACGGCCGCTGGGCAGATCGGTTTTGCAAACTGGGCCTCTCAATTGCCGCTGCCTCTGCGTGCTGTCAGTTAATGGCACGGATTACCGTCGCTCTTGACGAATCATGGGTGTCGACGGAGACTGATGGGCACACATCCCGTGACACGTGGCCGGCTCTTTTGAGGGACTCTCCGAATGGCAGACTTGGCGGATGGCGAATCGGTGGAAATGCAGGGTTCGGGCCGAACTCCGTATGTGTTGAAAAACGTGGGTGGAGTCTTTTCGTGTTCCTGCCCAGCGTGGCGGAATCAGTCGGTCGCGATCGAGCGGCGGACCTGTAAACATCTACGGAAACTTCGCGGCGACTCCGCTGAAACCGAACGCGTCGGCCGAGTCGATCCCTGTGTACGCCCCTCTCCGGTTGCAGTCGAAGGCCGTGAGTCGCAGGAGCCACCCCTGCTCCTGGCTCATGCCTGGGAAAACGATCTCGATCTATCGGGTTGGTGGATGAGCGAAAAGCTGGACGGTGTGCGGGCGTACTGGGATGGGTCACGGTTCCTGTCGCGTCAAGGTAACGAGTTTCACGTGCCAGACTGGTTCTGCAGAGGGTTGCCTCATTTTCCTTTGGATGGCGAACTCTGGATGGAACGCATGTCGTTTCAGCAGACGGTCAGCATCGTTCGCCGCCAGGATAAAAGTGATCATTGGCAGAAGATCCGGTATCTGGTGTTCGATGCGCCCCAGCACGCCGAGCCGTTTGAGGGCCGTCTGGCGTTGATTGCCGACCTCATGAAAACGACGGGGTTGCCTCATGTGCAGGCGCATGAGCACCAGTTGTGTCGCGGTCTGGAGCACCTGCAAACTGAGTTGCAGCGTGTCGAAGCGGTGGGAGGCGAGGGATTGATGCTCCGACAACCGGGGTCGCTGTACGAGGTGGGGCGGTCGAATACGCTGTTAAAAGTCAAAACGTTTCATGACGCCGAGGCGGTGGTGGTGGACCATGTTGCCGGCAAAGGGCGACACAAAGGGCGTCTGGGGGCGCTGGTTGTCCATCTGGCCGATGGAACTGAGTTTTCGGTGGGAACCGGTTTCTCCGATAAGGAACGCGAAACACCGCCTCCCGTGGGCAGTACGATCACTTTTCGGTATCAGGAACTTTCGACCGGAGGAGTGCCTCGTTTTCCCTCGTTCGTGCGTCTGTGTTCTGCTGGCAGTCAGCTCGTTGCGGGGAAGAAACCAAAGTCGCCAGCCGGGTCCGGGAAAATCGCGGTAACTTCGACGGCTGCCGGGGCCGCGCCGACTGCGTCCACAAAATCATCAATCGCCAACGACGGCACCGCGGCCTTGGGTGGCGCGAAACGGTATTTTGAATTCGTTGAGGGAAACTCGTCGAAATTCTGGGAAGTGTCTGTGGCCGGGGCGGATGTCATCGTGCGTTTTGGTCGCATTGGTACCCAGGGGCAGTCTCAGACGAAATCATTCCCAAGTCTCGATCGGGCTCAGCAGCATGCTGACCGATTGATCACTGAGAAACAGGACAAAGGATACGTCGAGCAAACAGGAACGGCCGAATGATGCCCCGGTGACCAAAATCGAGAGGCTGAGAATCACTCGCGCGGCCGAAACAGCCAATAAGGCAGAATCAGCCCCAGGCCCCATTCGATAGCCGTGATCCAGAGATAAATCGCGTGCTGGTCATAAAAATCGGACGGGACGGTTTTGGCCTGTGCATCCATCATCGAATTCAGGTGGCTATGCCAGTACCAGAGGGCCATTCCCACGACCGCCAGTAACCCCGCGAATCCCCATAGGGTGCGATTTCGACGTCGGTATGCTTCAACAGCCAGGCTGATGACAAACACGCCATGGATGGCGTTGTGCCAGACCGTGACCAGTCGCGTGATGAATCCCTGTTCGACTGACCCGATCTGCTCAGTGGCGACCGGTACGACGACGACTGCGTAGAAACATAATCCACCCCACCAGACTGCCCAGAGCAATACGAGGAATTGATTCCACAACAGGGAGCGGAGTGCAGCAATCGGTACAGGCATGCGGCGAATTTTAGCCGACGTTCTGTCAGATTCGAGTGGATCGCAACAAGATCCGGACTTTTCTTATCGCCGTGATCACATTCTGGCGACGATTGTGATTTCGGATCGAGACGGCGGGCGTATCAATCGGGGGGAGACTTCATCACCGCGGTGAGTGGTTTTTGGCCGAGATTTGTCTGTTACCCGACCTATGGGCCTTCAGCGATTTCCGATGCGGGTTCGAGCTTGGCGGTCAAGCTCTGTCGAGCATGCAGCAGATGATGGCTCCCGACCGGCCGTTCGGTCGTGCCATAACGAATCGCGCTGTCAAATTCAGGCTGGGTGCGGGGCAGGATTCTCCAGTCGCTGACATAACCCATGGCCAGCAAACCCAGAATGCCAGCCACGATCAAGTTCGCCGGTGACATCAAAGTGCCTGATTTCAGGATTTCGTTGCGAGGGCTTGCGGCGGGGGTCATGGGAATCATTTCTTCCGAAATCGGACGGAAGACAGCTGATCGTCGGGCGTGAGGGAAGAGGCTATACTCCGGGTATGGAAACATCACCGGACACCACTCCACTCGAAATTCTGGCAGGAACGTCTCTGCCTTGGCTGACAACATCGCTTCCTGGGATCGCCGGCATCTGCAAATCTTGCGCCGAGGATTTCCGGGTCGAAGAGATCCCCGCGTATCCTGCGGAAGAAAGAGGCGATTTCCTGTTTCTTTGGGTCGAGAAGCGAGAATTGTCGTCGGAGCAACTGGTCAGTCATCTCGCAAAATGCCTGAAAATCGCGCATCAGGATGTCGGATTGGCCGGCATGAAAGATCGGATGGCCGTGACCCGGCAATGGGTCTCGGTCCCCGTCACAAGCCGGGCGCTGGTCGAGACATTTTCTCACCCCCAGATTCAGATTCTCGAAACGCATCAGCATCCGCACAAATTGCGAACGGGGCATCTCAAGGGCAACCGGTTTTCGCTGCTGATACGAAGTCCAGATCCGGAAGCGTTGCCCCGAGCTCAGGCCATCCTGGAGGCGATACAGCAGACGGGTGTTCCGAACTTCTTTGGAGATCAACGCTTCGGTCGCGATTCAGAGACGCTGAAACTCGGCCTGGATCTGTTGTGCGGGGCCAAAACCCCGGGGAGTATTCCCCGGGCCCGACGAAAGTTTCTGTTGCGACTGGCGTTGTCCTCGGTGCAATCGGCCCTGTTCAATAAGGCCCTCACCGAGCGGATCGCAGATGGGTTGGTTCATCGCGTTCTGGAAGGAGACGTCATGCAGGTTGTGGCCTCCGGGGGGCCATTCGTGGTGACCGATGTTGCCCGGGAACAGGCCCGTTTTGATACCCGCGAGATTGTGATTTCCGGGCCGATATTCGGGCCGAAGATGAAAGCTCCGGCTGGAGACGTCGCCTTTCGCGAATCTCGACTGCTGCAAAGCTGTGGCATGACACCAGACGCATTCGAGAAATTCGCTAATCTGACACCGGGGACGCGCCGTCCTTATTTGATCTGGCCAGAAGACCTCCGTCTCTCGGCGGAACCCGAGGGATTGCGTCTGGAATTCACGTTGTCGGCGGGGTCGTACGCGACCATTGTCTTACGAGAATTTCAGAAAATGCCGAATGCTTGAATTCACCTGCATGTTCTGTTAAAGCATTGGCAGGTTTCATGTTATAGCGCTCCCACCGTAAGGCTCGCGGCCCGCACTGTCGGGTTCTCACCGCTCGTTTCCTAACTTCCCCCCTGATCGAGAGATCCATGTACAACGTCACTTTGATTCCCGGCGACGGCGTAGGCCCCGAAATCGCCGAAGCCACCCGCAAATGCATCGACGCAACCGGCGTGAAAATCGCCTGGGACGTTCAGGAATGTGGCATTGAGGTCATCGAAAAAGAGGGCAAGGTTCCGGAACGAGTGATCGAGTCGATCAAGAAAAACAAAGTCGCCTTGAAGGCTCCGATTACGACTCCGATCGGCAAGGGGTTTCGCAGCGTCAACGTCTACCTGCGTCAGGCCCTCAATCTGTATGCCTGTGTCCGTCCCTGTAAGAGCTACCCCGGCGTTCGCGGGCATTACAAGAACGTCGACCTCGTCGTCGTACGCGAAAACACGGAAGACCTGTACGCCGGCGTGGAATTTGAAGCCGGTCTGCCGAAAACGGCCGAACTGATTGCCTTCATCAACAGCATTGCGACGGGCAAAAAGATTTCGACCGGTGCCCAGACGACGGGGGTGAGCATTAAGCCGATGTCGTTTGAAGGTACCCGGGCGATTGTGAACTACGCTTTCGATTACGCGATCAAGCATAAGCGGAAGAGTGTCTGTTCGGTCTCCAAGGCCAACATTATGAAGTTCACTGACGGCTTGTGGTACAAAGAGTCCCGCGCTGTCGCGACCGCCTATGGCGCGAAGTTTGAAGACAAGTCGCTCACGGAAGGGGTCACGGCCGATGCGGAATTGGCCGGCAAGGTGCCCAACACGAATGGCGCGGTCGAATACACCGAACGCCTGATCGATAATATGTGCATGCAGTTGGTGCAGAAGCCCGAACTGTACGATGTGATTGTGCTCCCCAACCTCTATGGCGACATTCTGAGCGACCTGTGTGCCGGCCTGGTCGGTGGTCTCGGCGTGGCTCCGGGGGCCAACATCGGCAGTGAAGGGGCGATTTTCGAAGCAACCCACGGCAGTGCTCCCAAGTACAAAGGTCAGAACAAGGTCAATCCGACTGCGCTGATTCTTTCGGGCAAGTTGATGCTCGAACATCTTGGGGAAAAGTCGGCCGCCGACCGTCTGGAACGGGCGGTTTCTGCGATCATTGCCGAGGGGAAAGATGTGACCTATGACATGAAGGCGGATCGGAACGATCCGACCGCTGTCGGAACGCAGCAGATGGCCGAAGCGATCTGTGCAAAAATTCGCACGCTCTAACTTTCGGTTGCGTGCGCCGTATCGATGACCCGTGGCCGCTGTGTTCCACAGCGGCCATTGTTTTGAGACCGCTGTCGGTGGCAGGTCTTTCACCGCGCGGGCCGTGGTTATCGACAACATTCGGGAGAAATGTGGGAACAGTCCTGTGACTGCCAGGCGGTTCTGCCGGTTGAAAGTCGCAGTTGAAGTGCGAGCGGCGTCTCTGCAGGTACGGATCGCGGTCACCAGCGAGCTGAACAGTGAGATTCGAGCAACTCGATCCGCCGGAGCCTGCCACGAAGGTACGATATGTCGTCCTGATCGCCCTGTGCCTGGCTGCGACCATCGCCTACATCCAGCGGAACACGCTGGGAGTGGTCGAAAAAGAAATGCGGCACGAGTTGCACCTGACCACCAGCGATTCGGCGCTGGTTATGACGACGGGCTTTTTCATCACCTATGCCCTGTTTCAGGTGCCGTCAGGGTGGTTGGGGCACGTCTGGGGTTCCCGGCGAACATTGGCATTGTTCACCGCTGTGTGCGCCGCGATGCATGCCCTGTGTTTCGGACTGGTTTCTGTCCCCCTGTTCGCGGGGGCCCGCGGAGTCATGGGACTGACGCAGGCTCCGTTGTTTCCCTGTGCGACCGGGACCATCAAAAGCTGGTTTCCGAACACGCGCTGGGGCACCGCGAATGGTCTGCTGACCGCGTTCATGCAGATCGGCGGAGCAGGGGGGACGATTGCCGTCGCTTACCTGGCGGCGCAGGGGAGTTGGCGCACACCCTTTCTGGTTTTTGCCATTCCCGGATTACTGTGGTCGGCGTGGTTCTGGTTTTGGTTTCGTGACTTGCCGCAGCAGCATGCCGGAGTCAATCGGCAGGAACGCTTGTTGATTGCGGGGACTGAATCCACAGTTGAAGACTTTTCGCCGGCGGGCACTGACGAAATTCGGGAATGCCGGGCGGATTCTGATCAAATCATCGAGCACGTGCCGTGGGGAACCCTGCTGCTGAGTCCGGCGATGTTCTGGATCTGCATGCAGCAGTTCTTCCGCGGGGCCGGCTATATGTTCTATGGAAGCTGGTTCACGACCTATCTGCGGGAGTCTCGGGCGGTCGAAATCAAGGCCGCGGGGTGGCTGACGAGCGTACCGCTCTGGGCCTATGCCGTAGGCAGCCTGCTGGGGGGCGGACTTTCGGACTGGCTGCTGGCCCGGACAGGCAGTCGGCGGTTCAGTCGGCAGGGGTTGGCGGTCATCAGTCAATGGGTTTGCGCGGGATTTGTCCTGATCGCCTACACCGTCGATGATGCGGTCGGTGCCGTCCTGATTATCAGTGTTGGTTCGTTTTGTGCGGCGGTTGGCGGGCCCATTGCGTATGCGATTACGATTGATATGGGCGGTCGCCATGTCCGTTCGGTGTTTTCGCTGATGAACATGTTTGGCAACATCGGAGCCTTGGTTTTTCCTCTCATTGTGCCCGTGCTCGTCGGGCAAGACCCGCGTCCCGAAGATTGGGACCTGGTCTTGCCGGTGTTTGCGGCGTTATTTGGACTGGCGGGGTTGGCCTGGCTGGGTTTCAACCCCGACCGTTCCATTTTTCCCGAGGACAACTCCGGGGTTTGCAGCCACGCCGGTGATCGGTAAACTGCGAATTTTGGACCCTTTGCCGTCAACATCAGCCGAGAAACGCTGGATGCCTTTCGTCGATACCCCGAACAGCCGTTGTCTGCTCGGCATCGCCAGTTGCGATATCACTCCGCCGGTCGGAATTTACCACCGCATGTGGGGTGCCGCGACGCATGAGCGGGCCGCCGGGGTGCACCGATCGTTACAAGCCAGTGCGGTCGTCTTTCGTCGGCAAAGCGCGTCGGGGGCTGATGAATTGGTCGCGACCGCCGAGATCAGCCAGGCAGAACAGGTGCTGATTTCCGTCGATCATTGCCTGTTGTTCGCCCGGGAAATGGAAGAGTTGCTGGGGCGAATTGAAGCTGGCTCCGGAGTCTCATGCGAGCGACTGCTGGTGGTCTTTTCGCATACCCATTCGGCCGGGTTGATGTCTCACGATCGGCAGCAACTGCCTGGCGGCGACCTGATTGGGGACTATCTCGAAACTTTGGGAACGCGTTTGGCCGAGATTGTCCGCCAGGCCAGCGCGATGGTGCGACCAGTCACCATGGTCTATGGAACCGGGTCTTGTGACCTCGCGGCCAATCGCGATTTGCGTGATGAAGCGACCGGGGGTTATGTCTGCGGCTTCAATCCCGATGGTTCGGCAGATGATACCGTTCTCGTGGTTCGGGCCACCGATGACGCCGGGCAGATCATCGCGACGTTTGTGAATTACGCCTGCCATCCCACGACTTTGGCCTGGCAAAACCAGCTGATCAGTCCGGATTATCCTGGCGCGATGCGTGAAGTGGTCGAACGGGCGACGCAGGCGCCGTGTGTCTTTTTGCAGGGAGCCTCTGGAGATCTGGGACCACGCGAAGGGTTTGTCGGTGACCCGGCGGTGGCCGATCGCAACGGTCGTCAATTGGGATATGCCGCCCTGGCCGTATTGGAATCGATGCCGCCCGCGGGGACTCGTTATGAGTATGTGGGGCAGGTGGTATCGGGGGCGACCGTTGGCGTGTGGAGTCATCGACCCTTGCCGGAAGCCATCTCGGATGCCCAGCGACGCTGGCAGGTGGCTCGCTGGAATGTGGCGTTGCCGTATCGCCCGGAACTGCCCACCACGGATAAATTGCGGGCGGCCCGCGAACGTTTTGAAATTGCGCTCAAGAATGCCGAGCAGTCGCATGACGAAGCGGCGGCCCGAGATGCACGGGCGATGATTGAAAGGATGGATCGGCAATTGTCCCGGCTGGAAGTCCTGCCAGCCGGTCCCGATATTCCCCTGCCGGTCTGGCTGTGGCGCATGGGAGACGCCATCTGGATGGCGGTTGAAGCAGAGCATTACCAACTGCTGCAACGGGCCTTGCGCGAGAAATTTATCGGTGTGCCGATCGTCGTGATGACGCTGGCGAACGGTTCGCGACCGAGTTATCTTCCGACTTCAGATAAATACAACACGGGGGCGTACCCGGAGACGATCGCTGTGCTGGCACGCGGTTCTCTGGAGCGTCTCATCGAACAGATCGCCGCCCGGATCACCGAGTGGCAAACCGTAACCAACTGATTCTTTGAACTGTGCGACCCAGGTACGTGAAATGACTGGCTACACTGTCCATACAGGCTCGACGGAAAAATTTGCTGCGGGTTGGGATCAGATTTTCAAAGCGGCGGCGAGGGGTAAATCGGCCACCGGTAAAAAAGCTGCCCCGAAAAAGACTGCGAAAAAGGCCGGCAAGCCCAAATCGGCCAAGAAGAAGTAGTCGGGCCGCGAGACGCAGGATCAAGATTCTGCCGGTTCGCCTCGTGTCCTGGAGACCGTGGACTCCAGTCGGGGGGGAACGGGGGGGATCTGTTCTGCGCGGTTAAAGTTGCGAGGGGAGCGTGCGCGGCAAATCGGCTGAGCTTGCCAACGCCGAAGCCGGGGAGCGTGAATCACGCCTGCCCCTGTCCGTGGGCCTCAACTCGCCAATCCCTAGGCGGTCAGAGCCAGCGGCGCGAATCAAGTGACGCAGCGGTCGGCGACCGCGTCGGGCGTTTCACGCTGCGCGTATCTTGAGACTTCGTGCTGCGGGTCCCTCCCCGTGAGAGTGTGGGCAGTGATATACTCGCCAGCCACACACGATCTGTTCCAGCGCGCACACTGAACCTTTTTGACGTTGAGAATGCCCTATGAGTTGGTTGATGCGGACGGCGGCCTGTGTTCCCAGCGGGTTAATCTCGATGGGACTGCTCTGTGGAGTGGCGTGTGGGTGGACACTGGCCGGGCTTCAAATGGCCGACGCGGGCGAACCGGTGGCTCGCACCCCGGCCACGAAGGAACTGCCCTTACCAGGAGAAAGTTGGCAGGTCAAAGGGGCCCCGGCGTTCGTCATGATGCCGCCAGAGAATTTACGGCGAAGCCCACAGCCCTGGGTCTGGTACGCTCCCACATTGCCCGGATTACCCGATGTTCATGAAAAATGGATGCATGAACGGTTTCTGGCTGCCGGGGTCGCCGTCGCGGGAATTGACGTGGGCGAATCGTTTGGGGGGCCGGCCGGCCGCTCACTGTTTTCGGATTTTTATCAGGAGATGACCGACAAGCGCGGGTTCTCGAAAAAGCCTGTGCTCTTGGGGCGCAGTCGCGGTGGCTTAATGGTCTGCAACTGGGCCGTGGAGCATCCCGACCAGGTCGGCGCCTTAGTCGGAATTTACCCGGTCTTCGATTTTCGAACATATCCGGGGTTAGAAAAGGCGGCGCCGGCATACGGATTGTCACCGCAGGCATTGGCCGAGAAGTCGTCGCAGCACAATCCGATTGAACGAGTGGCGTCACTGGCGCAAGCGGGGGTGCCGGTGTTTTTGATTCATGGCGATGTAGACACCGTGGTGCCATTGCGCGAGAATTCTGCCGAGTTGCTGAAGCGCTACGAGGCGGCAGGGGCTGGCGATGCGGTTCGCCTGGTTGTACCGGCAGGCCAGGGACACAACTACTGGGAAGGCTTCTTCCGCTGTCAGGAATTGGTTGATTTTGCGATCCACCACGCTTCGGAAAGCTGGCCCAAGTTTCGAGGTCCCGATGGCCAGGGGCGGGTCAGCGTCGGCCACATTCCGGCGACATTCAGCGAAACCGAAAATGTGCTTTGGAAAAGTGCCGTCCCCGGGCGCGGCTGGTCTTCGCCGGTCATCAGCCAGGGCGTGTGCTGGCTGACTACTGCGGTGGCGAAGGACCTGACCCCCGAGCAGCGGGCGGAAGTCATTCGCGAAAAAGAAGCCACTAATC
>JAFEBR010000463.1 GCA_018242565.1 Planctomycetota bacterium
GGGGGCGGTTTTCCCTTGAACCTGGGGGCTGGTGGGGGTGTCTGGAGGGGGCTGAAACTCGGGCCAGACGGTTGAACATCCCGCGTTGATCGGGGATGATACATGTTTTGGTTCCCCCTGTTCTTGAGGAGCGTCCTAAGATTACCGCTGAAACGACGAGTCCCGCCAAACCGGTCCGCGCTGTGCGCCCCGACAGCCTGCTGGCCGCCTGCCATTGTGCCCGCATTGCGGAAGAAATGCGTGGAAAGGACACGGTCGTCCTCGATCTGCGGTCGATTACCGCCATTGTTGACTTTTTTGTGGTCACGACCGGTACCAGCGGACGCCAGATGCGGGCCATTGTCGATGAGATCGACGGCACGATGCGGAAGACCGGTGCGCGGCCCCGCCCCATTGAAGGGGAAAACGACGCGAACTGGGTGCTGGAAGATTTTGGCGACATCGTGATCCACGTCTTCAGTCCCGACGCCCGGAAACTGTACGACCTCGAAAACCTGTGGGCCGATGCTCCGCGGATCGACTGGCAGGCGGAACTCAAGCGTCAGGAAGCCTGATCCGCCAGGCGGGTCGAGCGGCGGGCCAGTTTCCGTCAGGCCGGGCGAACCTCCGGGCATCCCGGTGACGCTTGGCACAGGTCGCGACCAACCCGGCAGTGGTACGGACCAGGCCGACTGATGCGGATGGGACTCGTTGGCCACAGTAACCCCGATTTCTGGCATACTCTGCGATGAATATTCTTCACGAACTTCGATCCCGCTTTCGTACCGTTCTGCAGACCCTGGGGGCCGATCCGGAACTGGCCTCGCTGGTGAAACCGGTGCAGGATGCCCGCCACGGCGACTACCAGGCGAACTGCGCCATGCCGCTGGCCAAGCAGCGTGGCGGGAATGGGCGCGAGATTGCCACCCAGATCGTCGCGCAGTTGTCGATCGGCGATCTGTGCGACCCGCCTGAAATCGCCGGGGGCGGGTTCATCAATCTGCGCCTCAAGCCGGACTGGCTGACCGCGCAGATCAATTCGCTGGTTGCCGACGAACGACTGGGGGTCAACCCGGCTGCTCCGCCCCGCCGGATCGTCGTCGATTATTCGTCGCCCAACGTGGCCAAGCCCATGCATGTGGGCCACATTCGCAGCACGGTCATCGGCGATGCGATTTATCGCATCCTCAAGTTCTTGGGACACAACGTCACCAGCGACAATCACATCGGCGACTGGGGCACCCAGTTCGGGATGATCATCTATGGGTATAAGAACTTCCTGAACCGCGAAGCGCTCGAACGCAACATCGTGGCGGAACTCGCGCGGTTGTATCGACTGGTGAACCAGCTTTCGGATTATCACGAGGCGATCGCCGACCTGCCCCGCCTGACGGCCGAACTGGCCGCGGCGCGGCAGCGCCAACAGCAGGCGACCGAGCAGCCTGTGCCGGCCGACAAGAAAGAGCAGGAAGCCCGGAAGAAGGCGCTTAAGAAGCTGGCCGCCGACGTCGACGAACTGGCCGGGCAGGTGAAGTCAGCGACCGGAAAGAAAGAAGACGTGGAAAGCCGGCCCGAACTGGCGGCGCTGGCGCAGGCGCATCCCCGGATCGCCGTCGCAGCCCGCGAGGAAACGGCCAAACTGCACATGGGTGATGCCGAGAACCTGGCGCTGTGGAATCAGTTCATGCCCGCCTGTCTGGCCGCGATCAATGCGATGTACCAGCGGTTGGGGATCCGGTTTGACACGACGCTGGGGGAAAGTTACTTCCAGCCATTCCTGGGTGGCGTTGTGGACAGTCTGGAACAGAAGGGCATCGCCCAGGTCAGTGACGGCGCCATGTGCGTGTTCATTCCCGGAGTCGATGCCCCGTTCATCGTCCGCAAGAGCGACGGTGCTTACACCTACGCCACGACCGACCTGGCGACGATTCAGTATCGGGCCGAAACCCTGGCGGCCGATACGATGCTGTACGTGGTGGACTCGCGGCAGAGTGATCACTTCCGCCTGCTGTTTGAAACGGCCCGACGGTGGGGTTTCGACCAGGTTGATTTCCGTCACATCAGCTTTGGCACGATTCTGGGTGAGAATAAGCTGCCGATCAAGACCCGCTCGGGCGATTCGGTCGGACTCGAATCACTGCTCGATGAAGCCGTCGTGGAAGCGCGGAAGATTGTCGACGCCAACGATA
>JAFEBR010000464.1 GCA_018242565.1 Planctomycetota bacterium
CTTTTTTCGTTTTTCTTAAATCAGGGAACCTGCGAAGGGGGGAGGATTCAGATCGGCATCAGCGGCGGGATGCGAGTTCCTGGATTTCCTCGGCGGTGAGGGCCTTCTTATAGACCTGCACCTCGCCCAGTTCCCCCCGAAAGGAATCACCACTTCCCGCGCCGATCTTCCAGGGGTGATCGATATCGAGATTCAAGGTGCTGGCGTGGCCAGCCTGCGACTCGGCGACCCGTTTCCCGTTGACGAACAGTCGCAGCGTGTCCCCCTGTCGTTGGGCCGCGATGTGCGCGCGACCGGCCGGGAACGGTTCATCCCAGGTGACCGCCGCGCCGGTCTGCAGCGACCAGACGTGTCCAGAAGGCAGCGTCGTGGCAAAAAGTTGGCCCTGGAACTGAGCCATAGTCCACACGCGGCGGTATTTCACATCGGGGGTCGTGTCGAGTTGCTTGAGCAGTGACCATTTCTGTCCCCCATCGAAACGGTAGAGTTGGGCCGTCGGCAGCGTCCCGGCGTAGAGGCTGCCATTGTGGACCAGCATACCCATCACCTCGAGTTCTTCGCCCAGGCGGCCCCGGTCCACCCAGAGGGCCGGATCGTGAGGCGCCGTGCTGTCGCGTGGTGTGGCAGGGAGTTTGGCGTTGTCGAGCGCAAAGACTTTGCCCGTCCGCCAGGTGGCAACCTGCAGCTGACCCTGGTAGGTGGCGAAAGCATACGTCTGGGTGTTCTCGGCTTCGCCGACATTGCCCAGATCGAGCCACCCACTGCCGTCGTAGCGGTACACGTGACCTTCATCGTAGCCCGTGGCCCACAGGTAGCCGTTGTAGACACCCAAGGCCTCGACGCGCTTGCCATTGGGAACCGGCAGGTCTTTCCAGGTTGTGCCATCGTAGACGTGAAATGATGCCGGCTTATAGAGTGAGCCCACATAGAGTTGACCCCGGAAGGTCACCAGGCCACCAACTGCCTCCATGAGCGGGAAATGTCCGATTGGGGTCCACTTGCGTTCGCCATCGTACCGGAAGATACGGCCCCCCAGGTGCGGATTTTCCGATTCGTTCAGAGCCGAGCCACCCAGGCGGTATTTACCCGTCCCGACATACAACTTACCCTGGTGGCTGCACATCGCGGTGACGCTGTTGGCTTTGTCGGGTGAACCGCAGTCGAGCCAGCGGCCGGGGCCCTGGTATTCGAACACATGCCCGGCTTCGGTGGCGCCTGGTTCGCAGGTCCCCACGTAGAGTTTGTGGTTGACCACCGCCATTGACTGGCCATAGACGCAATTTCCCGGGCGGCCCTGGTCGGTGAAGACCGGTTCGGTCCCCGCGTCGATGCCGAATTGCAGTTGCCGTTCGTTGGGCTGGCTGTGCGTCACCCCGGCGTTGTTCCGCAGCGAAAGATGGAAGCCGGTGCGTGCGGCCGCGTCGAACTGGCTGAGGATGTCTCCCAGGTCATCGTCCGTCGCATCGGTCTTGTCCACCCACACAGAGAGTGTGAAGTCGGTACGCCCGAGTTTCAGCGCGGGGCTGACGGGGAGGGAGATGTGGCTGCCGCGGCCGTCGAACTGGGCCCGTCCCGCGGTGAATTGCACGCCTTGATTTTGAGCCTGGGTCTGCCCCGAGACCTCGTCTTTGAGGTCGCCGGCGAGCTTCCAGCGAGCCACTGGGCCCTCGGCCGCGAGGGATGCGGTCAGTGTGAGCGACCAGAACAGGGCGAAACCGACAACAGACAGAGAGTGAGGCAGCATCGGCAGTTTCCAGGATGGTGCAAGTGGGAGGGGGGGATCCGGTGTCGCGGCGCGGGTTCCAGTCATATGTTAAGTGGCTGATGTTTTCCACCCGGTGGCAGTGGAGAGGTACTGTTGTTGTGCCGAGGTCTAGGTGGGGGAGGGGCCCGCCAGTGCCGACTTCGGCGCGCGATTTGATGGAGGGGCGATTTCTTGGGTTTCTGCACTGATTCGGTGGTGTTTGCGGGTCGGGATGCTGTGACGGTGAAGGGGACCTGGGAGGCGGATCTGGGGCACAGATCTTTCAAAAAGTGGGGATTGCCCTGCTTGGTGGCCGGGCTAGAATTCGACGGCGTCTCATTGTGTTGACGGGTTCGCGGGCCGGTTCATCAAACGCACGAAATCCGAGGGTATCCCATGTCGTCCGATTCTGTGGCTGGCTACTTTGACTGCCGAGTCCCCCCAATTGATCCCCTTGCGGGCCAGTTAGAAAATTTCTGTCGACTCAAATTCACCTCTGACGAAGACGTCATCGGTTTGTACATAGGGTCGACCGCCGACGACATGTTGAATGTCGGCACGCTGCCCGAGTATCGCGTGCAACTCTCTCCCGACCGGCCGGTAATTGTCGGACGGGCGATTGGCAACTTCGTCCCGTATCTGGATCCCGCCTACACATCCAACAGCCTGGTTCCCGGGACGGGCCAGAATATTCTTGCGGCTGGCAACCTCGAAAAGGATGGATTGGTCAGTCGGGCGCATTTTATGCTGCGCGCAACAGCGGGCGGAGTAATGCTGGTCAACGGCGTCCCAATGGTCGGTGGCGGACTGCGC
>JAFEBR010000465.1 GCA_018242565.1 Planctomycetota bacterium
AGTTCGTTGCAGTGATCGGAATCCGGCTCGAATGAACGCCCTGGATGATGTTGAAAATAACTGAACCCACGCTTCAGACCACAAGCCAATTGTGGATACGTTCGCTGCCACGTCCCGTATTCAGCCAGAGGCTCAATGCGCGGCAAACCATATTTCTGCGACAACGATTTGAGCAGCATGTCGGCTAATGGGGTCGACGACTCTCCCAGCACAAGTCGGGGATGCTGGCCACGGTCGATCAGGACGGTCCGTAATCCGATCCGCTCGAGCAACAGCGCCGTCAGGCTGCCGCCGAACCCCGAGCCCACAATCGCAACATCGACCTGCAAATCTGTCATCGGTCCCTTCTTACGCACAAGAACATGAGATCGCGGGAAGAATTTGCTGCGAGAGATTCATCTGTCGCAGTCGTTCTGCCCGCGCCGGACCACACAAGGGACATTCGAATAACCGTTCCACATCCCAGACGTCGACAAACAATCGCCCCCGCGCCAGGCGGATTCCCTGCTCAGCCACCGCTTCCAGCGCACTCAGCCGCGGAATTGAAAATTCGCCCCGGGCCTGCTGCGCCAGCAGAAGTTCATTTCCTGCGCGAGTCGGAATCACCGCGCAGACCCGGACGCCACAGGCATAGGCAAATTCCACGGATTTCAGGGCCCATTCCACGCAATCGTCGTCTCCCAGATAGGGGGGCTTTAATAAAATGAACGCCCGCAATGCAATCCCCTGCCCCTGCAGGAACTCACAAGCACGCTGGAAGTCGTCAGTCGTCATTTGCTTGTTCAAACGGGGCAGCACGGCGGGATGCACCGTCTCCAGTCCCAGCGCAATTTCGAGTTCCGGTCCTTGCGTGGATCCTGTCTGGCTTCCATCACGTTCTGCGGCGGCGGCGGCCAGCAGATCATGAAACCGTCGACACTCACTGTCACACAGTCGTGGATGGTTTTCGACGATCACCGTCTCGAAACCACAGACGCGGCGGGCAATGTCGTGATAGTCCGCCGGTGGAATAGCCAGTCGGTCGAAGAAATTTCCACTGTTGTATAATTTGATATGGCGGGCGGGTGGCAGGTGCGCCAAGGCAAAATCAATTTGCCGCGGAATTGCTCCAACGGGCACCGTTTGATCAGTCGTGTTCTTCCAGAGATCGCAGTAAACGCACGAAAATGGGCACTCACGGTTGGTGAGAAAAATCGTGGCGACGTCTTCGACTCGTCCGGACGCCGCCCGTTCCGGTTCGATCAGCCAGGCATAAGGCTCGTTGACATCAACCCGATTTTTTGGTCCGCGCATTGGCCCCGCGAATCCTGACGGAAGGGAACTGGCATCACTCATGGGACAAGCCCCCCAGTGGCGCAGCAGTGTGCTTCGACTGCCGAATCCGCATTACGCCGACCGTCATTCGGGGACCTCTTCAGGCCAGCCGGCCGAACCAATCAACGGCACAAAGCTGCACGGACTCAGATCCTCAGTGATCAACCCATCGACCGTGCGCGTAATGACCTGTAACGAGATCGGCTCGACGGTACCGACGGGAATGACCAGTCGACCTCCGATCGTCAGCTGTTCACAGAGTTGGGGTGGCACTTTGGGAGCACCTGCCGTCACAACAATCCGGTCAAACGGAGCCCGCTCTGGACACCCCACGCTGCCGTCGCCGATCAGGCAATCCACATTCGTGATTCCGAGTTGACGCAGAACCTGACTTGCCGTCAGTGACAACTCCGGAATGCGTTCGATCGAAACAACGTCCCGACTGAGTCGCGCCAAGATAGCGGCCTGGTAACCACTGCCAGTGCCGATTTCGAGCACATGGTCGTGCCCCGTCAGTCGCAGAGCCTGAGTCATCAGAGCTACGATGAACGGCTGGCTGATCGTCTGCCCCGCGGCAATCGGCAGTGCGCGGTCGTCGGCCGCGGCCCGCAATTGTTCACTCGGGACAAATCGCCAGCGAGGCACCGCATCCATGACCTGCAGCACACGCTCGTCGTAAATCCCGTGCTGCCGCAAGTGTTCGATCAGTTTGTGTTGTTGAGATTCCAGCGAAATCGTACGACTCCGTTTGTCGTCAAGGAGAGACCAGCCCCAGCGTAGCACGAGGGGCCCGGCGGTTCCATTTCGTTCGCCGCAACCGAAATCTCATACAGATTCAGAAGAGTTGTTCGAAGTTTGCTGCCCCACAGACTCCGCCGACGGAGAGCCAGGCTGACTCCGGCCGGTTAACAGTTCGACCAGTCCTCCGCAACAACCGCAAATCATTCCCGTCAGGGTAATCAGCCACAAGGGAGGGGGATCCCCCTGAAACCCGTGATTGAGACTGGTCAGGCAAAAACAAAAAGTCAGGGGAACTACTGTCACGCCATAGGTGGTGATCGCGCCCAGACCGCCGAGGGTTACTCCGATCACGGGACGGGTGAATGCGCCAGAAATCATTCCCACCAGAAAGCCTAAACCGGCCGAGATCCCCAAGATCACATTTGATTCCGAGCCTGAAAGAACATGCCCGGCATACAAATACACGGTCAAGGGCCGAATGACAGCCCCCAACAGGCCCCCCACTAACGCTCCCAACGGAGTCAATGTCATCCGCTTGGCCATGGTCATCCTCGGCACAAGAAACTATTGCGATGGGGTACCGTTGTCCGCATGCCAGTCGAGCAGGCGCAATTCCACATTTTCCTGGCCCCGGAAACGATTGATTCCCGCGGCGAAGGTAATCGCCAGCGGACCCTGCACGGCAGAGATTTCCTCGGCCCATTCACCACGACCAAAGGCAACAGCGCGCATCACTTTGCCATAGTGCTTCAACCGGAGATCGAGGTGCCGCTCCCCTTCTCCCATCTTTCGAGGAGGCTCTGCCAGTTCGACCTTGGTACTCGCCAAAACGGGACGCGGATTCTCGCGGCCGAAAGGACCAAGACGATCGAACTCGGCGACCGTCCGCAGGGACAGGTCCGCCAACCGCACTTCGGCATCGATTTTCAATTCGAGGTCGGTCTGGTCGAATCGCTGATGCTGGGCCACATGCTGACAAAACGCTTCTCGAAACGCCGGGATACGATCGACCGCGATCTTCAGTCCCGCCGCCGCGCGATGTCCCCCGTAGGTCAACAGATCACCGGAGCAGGCTGTTAACGATGCATGCAGATCGAGCTGGCCAAAGGTCCGGGCCGATCCCTGCCCAGGCTGATCGGGTCCAGGCATGGCAATCAGAATGGCGGGTTTCTGAAAATGTTCCGCCACCCGACTGGCAACGATGCCGATCACGCCAGCATGCCATTCGTGGTGATCGATGACCAACGCGGCCTGGTCAGCCCATTCCGGATGCTGTGCCACCAGTTCCTTGGCCTGCTTGAGCATCTTTCGCTCGACCGTCTGCCGCGCCTTATTCTGCTCCTCAAGGTAGGCCGCGAGCATACCGGCACGCTCGGAGCTTTCGGTCGTCAACAACTCCACAGCCAACCGGGCCTGCCCCAGTCGCCCAGCGGCATTGATGCGAGGCGCGATCGTGAAACCGATGTCGTCAGTATCCAGCACATCTCGGTCAGCCAGACCGGTGGCTTTCAATAACGATTTCAGCCCCAGCGACGAACGCTCGCACAGGCTTTTCAGGCCGTAGCGAACAATAACGCGGTTTTCGCCAAGTAACGGGACCACGTCAGCGATCGTTCCGATCGCCGCGAGACCGACCGCCGACAGTAGAAATTCACGCATCCGCGGACTGGCCCGCTTGCCGTCACCTAACCGGGCGCAGATGGCCCAGGCCAGTTTGAACGCCACTCCCACTCCACACAGGTCTCCAAAAGGATAATCGGCCCCGGGTAGTCGCGGATGCACTAGTCCATCCGCACGCGGCAGTTCGGCCGCCAGCGTGTGATGGTCGGTGATGATCAATTCCAGTCCCAATTGCCGGGCGTAATCAGCCTCCTTCACGCTGCAGATTCCGCAATCGACCGTGACCACCAGCATCTGCGGGTCACGCTCGTGCAGCTTGGCAATGGCTTCGCAATTGAGTCCGTAGCCCTCTTCCAGACGATGGGGCACGTAATACTCAACTTTGCCGCCTGCCAGTTGCAGGCAATGCCACAACAGGCTGGTTGCCGTCACCCCATCGACATCGTAGTCACCATAGATGGTGATCCGTCGGCCGGCCTGCAGCGCAGCGACCACTCGATCGGCCGCCTCGGGGACTCCGGGGAGCTGCTCGGGATCGTGCAACTCGGTGAGCTTTGAATCGAGAAAGGCCGCTGCCTGTCCCGCCTCGCGGAAGCCACGAGTCGCCAGGATCTGCGCCAGCACG
>JAFEBR010000466.1 GCA_018242565.1 Planctomycetota bacterium
CGGAAGAACGAAAAGCGGCAGCCGGCCGGCCGCACTCCAAAAGAGAGATCGGCGCGCGAAGCTCGCTGGAGTCGGCTGCGGAATTCTCAGTCCAGCCCCGGGGTGCGAGAGTTGACCGACACGCTCGGGCACGACAGGATGAACGGTTGACGACATCGAACACTCTTTTTCCAGGAATGGAACTATGATTGCCGCCTCGCGATTTGCCTGCTCTCTTGGTCTGGTTTTGGCCCTGACAGTGGCCCTGCTCTGCCCGTCCGCCCAATCCGCAGAACCCCAATTGCCAGCGGGTTTCCGGCCGCTGTTCAATGGTGAAAACCTGAACGGCTGGCACGGCCACAACCCTCACGACACCGCCAAAACCGAGCGGGCCAAACTTGCCGAGGCGATTGCCGGGTTCCAGAAAGATTTCGTCGCGCATTGGCGCGTGGACAACGGCGAACTCGTGAACGATGGCCATGGCCCCTACGCGACCACGGCCGCCCAGTTCGGCGACATCGACCTGTACATCGACTACAAGACGGTCGCCCTCGCAGACAGTGGCATCTATCTCAGAGGGACGCCCCAGGTCCAGATCTGGGACTACACGAAAGAAGGGGGCAAATGGAACCTCCATGCCGACAAAGGCTCAGGCGGTCTGTTCAACAACCGCGCCAACTCGCCCGGGCAGTCACCGCTGCAGTTGGCCGACAAACCGTTTGGGGAATGGAATCAATTCCGCATCTCCCAACTCGGCTCGCGGACGACCGTGCACCTGAATCACAAACTGGTTGTGGACAACGCCATCATGGAGAATTTCTGGGATGAAAGTCGCGCCACTCCGTTGCCGGCACGCGGGCCGATCCACCTGCAGACGCATGGTGGAGAAATCCGCTGGCGGAACATCTTTGTGCGTGATGTGCCTGCAGTCGAAGCCAATCGCCGGTTGCGTGGAGACGACGCGGCCCAGGGATTCGTCTCGCTGTTCAACGGCAAAGACTTGACCGGCTGGAAAGGCGCGACGGACAATTTTGAAGTCCGTGAGGGAGCCATCATCTGCAAGGCGGGAAAAGGGGGCGAGTTGTTCACCAGCGACGAATACGACGACTTCGTCGCCCGGGTCGAATTCAAGCTGCCGCCGGGAGGCAACAACGGTCTGGCCATTCGTTACCCGGGCGAGGGCCAACCCTACCTGACGGCCATGTGCGAACTGCAGGTGCTCGATGACACTGCCGAAATCTATGCCAAACTCGATCCGCGGCAATACCACGGTTCGGCCTACGGCATGGTCCCCGCCCATCGCGGTTATTTGCGACCGGTGGGTGAATGGAATTATCAGGAAGTCACGGTCGTCGGCCCGAAGATCAAAGTCGAACTGAACGGGTCGGTCATCCTGGATGCGGACCTCAGCAAGGTCACCGAATTCAAGGACAACACCCCGCACCCGGGCAAAGACCGCACCAAAGGCCACTTCGGATTTGCCGGTCATAATGACCCGGTGATGTTCCGGAACATCGCCATTAAGCGCTTGAAGTGAGACTCGGCAGGAGTGTGGAATCCAGATCACGTCCCCCGCGGCGAGCCGGATTGGTTCGCCCGCGGGGTCGCTCTGACACACGGTGACCTCTGCCGTCAGCATTCACTGACGTTGACCGCCAGCCCGCCCAGCGAGGTTTCTTTGTAGCGTGCCGACATATCGGCGCCCGTCCGTTTCATCACCTTGATGACACGGTCGAGTGAGACGAAATGATAGCCATCGCCTCGCAGGGCGATGCGACTGGCGTTAATGGCCTTCACGGCCCCCATGGCATTCCGTTCGATGCAGGGAATCTGCACCAGACCGCGGATCGGGTCGCAGGTCAGTCCAAGATTGTGCTCCATCCCGATTTCGGCGGCCTGCTCGACCTGCCGGGGGGTGCCCCCCAGAACTTCCGTCAAAGCGCCGGCCGCCATCGAACAGGCGACACCGACTTCTCCCTGACAACCCACTTCAGCCCCGGAGATGGAGGCATTCTGTTTATAAAGCGAGCCTATGGCCGCGGCGGTCAGCAGATAATCGTGCACTCGGGCCGGGGTCGCCTCGGTACAGAATTCGACGAAGTAATTCAGCACGGCGGGAATGATGCCCGCGGCACCATTCGTGGGCGCGGTGACTACCCGTCCGCCCGCGGCGTTTTCTTCATTGACCGCGATTGCAAAGAGGTTGACCCAGTCGAGCACATCGAGCGGGTCGCGATCGGCAGCGGTCTGCCGGGCCGAGAGGACGCTATGCAACCCCGGTGCACGACGGGGAATGTGCAGGCCGCCGGGCAATACGCCCGCCGTCCGACAACCGCGTTGAATACACTCTTGCATCGTTTTCCAGATGCGCTCCAACCCGGTGCGAATCTCGGCTTCCGACCGCAGGGCCTTTTCATTTTCCCACGCCAGACGACTGAAGGTCGTGTGATGGTCAGCGGCCAGTTGCAGTAAGTCGCGTGCGGAACTGAACGGAAATGGCACTGCCGGAGCATGGCTGGCACCGGCGCTGACGCCTCCTTGCCCTTCCCGGACGATGAACCCGCCACCGACCGAATAGTAGGTCGCAGCACACAAAGGCGAACTGCCGTCGGTGCTGGAGAAAGCCTGAAAGCGCAGCCCATTCGGATGGGCGGGCAGAAACACGGCATGGTGAAACAGCAGATCGACCTCTTCCCGGAACGCCACCCGCTGGCGACCGCCGAGTTCCAAAGTCGCCTGCGCGCGAATCTGCGCCAGGCGAGCGGGAATCGTTTCCGGATCAATTTCATCCGGCTTTTCACCCTGCAGTCCCAGCAAGACCGCCGAGTCGGTGCCGTGCCCGATGCCGGTCAAAGCGAGCGAGCCATACAAGTCGACGACCACGCGTGACACGCGGTCGAGAACTCCCAGTTCGACGAGTTCCTGCACGAAAGCATTCGCGGCCCGC
>JAFEBR010000467.1 GCA_018242565.1 Planctomycetota bacterium
GACCGAACAGCTGGCGCACGACCAATCGGATTGATCCCGAGATCGGCAGCGATCACCGAGGGCTGACAACCCGGAAGTTCCCGGCGTTCGCGGTGCGCTGACAAGTTACAAACTTGTCCCACGACGGGGGGGGACCACCCGAAAAGTTCTGGCAACGGGGCGGGTTTTCGCGTACGATTTCGGCTAAGAGCCGTGATGGTGGTTGCGAAATGTTTTCCTGCGGCGGATGATCGTCGCTGGCGTGTTTCCCGAGAATTTCGAGGTTTGCGGATGGATGTCACTTGTCACCCCAGTCCCTTGGATCCGACCACGTTTCGGGCGACCTCAGGGAACAGCAGGTGTCACGGTTTCAGAACACGTCAGCGGATCCCCTTGTTCATACGAAATCGGTCCCTTTGGTTCCGTGGCCTGCCGGAGAAGTCATGCTCCGACTGACTGGCAACCCGAAGACGCTCTGCACAGGACTGACTCGCCGTGATCTGCTCCAGATCGGCGGCTTGACCGCACTGGGCTTGAGTCTCGATCAAGTCATGGGGCGACCGATCCAAGCAGAGTCAGAGCGCGGGCCCCTGTTCGGTAAGGCGAAGTCGTGTCTGTTGATATACAAGTACGGCGCGCCGCCGCAACATGAGACGTTTGATCCGAAACCGTCGGCTCCGCGAGAGATTCAGGGGGAATTCGGGGCCATCCCGACGGCCGTGCCGGGCATTACGATTGGCGAACACCTGCCCAAGGTCGCCAGCATCCTGGACCGCCTGACGATCGTCCGGTCGCTGACGCATCCGTATCCGCTGCATGGGACGGTCTACGCCACGACCGGAATCCCCGACGTCGACACCAAGATCGAAGCGCAACCACGGCACAAACGGCAATGGCCCTTCATCGGTTCGCTGGTCGACTATGTCGAAGACCGGCGCTCCGGCGGGCGGTTGCCCGATTTTCCGCGCAACATCGCCATACCCTTTCCATTGGGCTCGAAGACCGAAATCCCTCCCTTGGCCGGTCCGTATGGAGCCATGCTCGGGATGCGTTACGATCCGGTCTTCACCGACTTCACGGCCAAGGGCACACACCCTTCACCCGAGGTCCATCCGGGCAAGGTCTTCAAAGATCCGCTATTCGGAATCCGTCCGACAGACCGCCTGCAACTGATGGGGACCGAAAGCGGTGATCCGTTGCGTTCGGGACTGCGTCGCTCGCTGCTGCAGCAATTTGACCGACAACGGCGGGACCTCGACGCTCATGAACGCATCGGCACGTACTCGCAGCAGCAGCAGATGGCGTTTTCATTGCTGGCCACCGGAAAAATGCAGGCGGCATTGGACTACACGCGGGAACCCCAGACGGTCCGCGAAGAATATGGGATGACGTTGTTCGGGCAGTCGTGCCTGGCCGGGCGGCGACTGATCGAAGCCGGGGCCCGCTTCGTCACCGTATTCTGGGATGCTTATGGCCTCAATGCGGGTTCCTGGGACACGCACCACAACCATTTCCCCAGATTGAAGAATTTCCTGCTGCCGGTTTTCGATCAAGCGTTCACAGCGCTGATCCTCGACCTTGAGCAACGAGGATTGCTGGACGAAACGCTGGTGCTGGTTCTCAGCGAACATGGCCGCACGCCTCAAATCGACAATAAACCGGCCGGTGCGGGTCGGCACCATTGGTCGCGGGCCTATTCACAGGTCTACGCTGGCGGTGGAATGGGACGGGGCCTGGTGGTCGGCCGGACCGACAAGTCGGCAGGCGACGTCGAAGAGAATCCGCTGTCGCCCAAAGACATCCTGGCCACGGCGTTCTACCTGCTGGGCATCGACCCCGAGAGCACGTTCCCCGATCCCGAAGGCCGGCCCATGCCCTTCAGCGGCACCGGGCACCTGCGTCCCGAATTGTTCGGTTGATCGAGGTGCGGCCACCGGGACACCATGGTACGCGGACGGCCCCTCGCACTTAACGCACCACTTAATTATCTATTGACAACGAAACGACACACCTGGTATAAAAAAGGTTGAGGACCATGCCACCCCTCGCGGGACTGCCCCGGTTCGAGCCAGGGTCACGAAAGGTCATAGATCAGGCCGGCCGGCACCCCAGGACCAGAGTTTTGAGACACAACGGGTTTTCACTCGAAGAGAGGCCTTCCCGCATTCCGCAGCCGAGTCGGGAGAATCGCTGCTCTCCCGCAACCGGTCGCTCGAAAAAAAACGGAAAAATTGGAAATCTTTGACGAAACTCGGAGAAAATGAGGTTTCCCCGGGCGACCGACAAAGCCCGGCCCCCGGCCTGTTACGAAACGTCAGCAACAAACAACTGGCAACCACGCACCTCGCCATC
>JAFEBR010000468.1 GCA_018242565.1 Planctomycetota bacterium
CGCTATTGTCCGTCAATTGAGGATAAGGTTGTCCGGTTTGAGGATAAATCGTCGCACCAGATCTTCCTTGAACCCGAGGGACGCAACACGCTCGAGGTGTATTGCAATGGCATCTCCACGAGCCTGCCCCGAGATGTGCAGGAGCAGATGATCCGCGGGATTCTTGGCCTGGAACGCGCGGAAATCATGCGGTTCGGCTACGCCGTCGAGTACGATTACGCACCCCCGACCCAGCTCAATGCCACATTGGAAACCAAGCGGGTGCCGGGGCTGTACTTTGCGGGGCAGATCAATGGGACCACGGGCTACGAGGAAGCCGCCGGACAAGGCCTAATCGCTGGGATCAACGCAGCACTGAAACTTGCGGGAAAGCCCCCGTTCATTCTCGATCGCAGCCAGGCCTACCTGGGGGTGTTGATCGACGATCTGGTTACCAAGGGGGTTGATGAACCGTATCGCATGTTCACCTCGCGGGCCGAATACCGCCTGTTGCTCCGCCATGACAACGCCGATCGTCGGCTGACTCCCCTGGCACGAGGGTTGGGGACTGTGTGTGCCGAGCGTTGGAAAAGGTTTGAGACGCATGCCGCTCAGATCGAGCAGGCCAGTCAGTTGTTGAATGCCCGGTTTCACGAGGGAGTGCCCCTCGAACACTTGCTCCGCCGGGACGATTACAACTGGGCCGACCTCTGCCAGTTGAGTCCCGAACTGGCCCAAATGGAGATCGGCGCCCGGGCGGCTGAGCAAATCACCCTGGAAACTCGGTATGCGGGCTATATTCGTCGGCAGCAGATCGCGATCGAAAAACACTCGGAAGGGTTGTCGATTCCGATTCCCGAGCAATTTGACTATTTTGCCGTTCCTCAATTGCGAGCCGAGGCCAAACAGAAGCTGTCGAAGGTGAAACCCCGAAACTTGGGTCAGGCCAGTCGGATCAGTGGCATTACGCCTGCGGATCTGGCGATCGTGCTGCTGTACGTCAAAGAACCTCAGCGGCTGGCATTTTAGAGCCTTTTTGTCGGGCTGTTCCCTAGTTTAAAGCCGGTATCGGGGTCAGGCGAGGGGCCGCGCCAGAACAGTAAACCGGGTAATCCTTTGGCTTTGCGGTATTCTGCGCTCAAGCGGAATCTGAACCGGCCGGCGAGGATAACCCATGTTGACCAGTTCCGCAGAATAGATATAATCGGCACTCGTGGTAAATTCGGTAAGGTCAGCCAGTGGAGTTTTGCTGGTGAGTGGGCCGGACCGCTTCCTGAAACATTAAGTCTGTTGTCGTGCCAAGGACGCGACCTTTGCGATTTTAGTAGAGGTCCATTGCACACCGGCTTCTCTGCCAAGCCGTACGAACAAAAAGGACGTTTTATGAGCAACATGAAAACGGTCTACACCACGGGGGAAGCTGCGCGAATCTGCAAGGTGAGCCAGCAGACCATCATTCGCTGCTTCGACTCAGGACAGCTCAAAGGCTTCCGGGTTCCCGGCTCCAAATTTCGCCGGATCCCTCGGGACATTCTGTATAAGTTCATGAAAGAAAACGGCATTCCGACCGACGCGCTGGAAAGCGGGAAGCGGAAGGCGCTGGTTGTCGATGACGACACCGAACTCGTGGAACTGATTCGCGATCACCTCGAATCGGACGGCCGTTTTGAAGTGCGCGTTGCATCGAATGGCTTCGATGCCGGTATGATGGTGAAAGAGTATCATCCGGACGTCGTCGTCCTCGACGTGATGTTGCCAGATATCAATGGCAAAGAGGTCTGTCAGCGGATCCGCATGGACCCGACGTTGAGCGACGTGAGAATCGTCTGCATCAGCGGCATGGTTGAGCAGGATAAGATCGACGATCTGCTGGCCTCCGGTGCGAATGAATTTGTGCAAAAGCCCTTCGAAGTCGAAAACCTCGTGGAAACGATGTGCAAGCAACTGGATGTCGAGCCTATTGAGGCTCGCTAACCCGCTTGTCGATCTCGCCGGGAGAGGTCGATTTCGATTTGTTTGTGTCTGGTGACTTGACCCGGTTTCCATTTGGAAACCGGGTTTTTCCATTCCGTGGACCGATCTCTCTCAAATCCATGTCGGAACCGAAGTCCACACCGCTTGAAGTCGAGTTGACTGAACTGAAGCTGCGAGCCCTGGCGGAGTTTGCGGCCGGGGCCGGGCATGAAATCAATAACCCGGTGGCGACGATCGTCGGTTATGCCCAGCAATTGATGGTCGGCGAGTCGGATCCGGATCGCCGTCAGGCCTTGGCGACAATCGGCGCCCAGGCCTACCGGATTCGCGACATGATCGGCGACGTCATGTTGTTTGCCCGACCCCCAGCGCCCAACCCAGAGTCGGTGAATGCCGCGTCAGCGATTCGCGAAGTGGTTGAAAAACTCGCCGATGTGGTTGAGGATGCCCGGGCGAATGTGCAGCTTGAGCTTTCGGACCAGGCCACGGTTTACGCCGATCCGACCCAGTTTCGCATTGTGATCAGCGCTGTCTTTCGTAATGCCCTGGAGGCCTTGCCGGCGGGGGGCGGAGGCCACGTGCAGATCGTGGCGAAAACGACGGCCGCGCAAGGGCGAGGCTGGACCCAGATTACGATCACAGACAACGGCCGTAGCCTGTCCGACGATGACCGAGAACACCTGTTTGACCCGTTTTATTCTGGTCGCCAGGCTGGACGCGGACTGGGATTTGGTCTCCCGAAAGCGTGGCGGATTGTAACAGTGCATGGCGGCCAGATTTCGGTTGAGACCCCACATGTCGAGGGCGTTGAAGTCGTGATCCGCTGGCCTGCTGGCGTTGCATCCCGGACCAGCCTCTGAACGAGTGGTATCCCCGGTTGTCGTCAAATTTCCCAAGTGTTCAGAAAACGGAGTTGTTTTCTGGACGCGGACAACGGATATTGTCTGATGATCAGGGTGGAAGGCCCACGGTCTAAACTATTGTAACCACATCAATAAAATTGGAGGGTTCAATCGTGACGAAACGTGCCGTTCTGTTGTCATTTGCGTTGGCGATTTTGGGAACGGCCTCGGCCGATGCCGCCGTGATCAGTTCGGGGTATTACACCCATTACAATGTGCACATGGATCCGGGAACGTTGTCGGTGACCGGGATCGTGAAATTCGAACAAACGACAAATGGCGGAGGATCCAGTTGGCCCAACCGCGTGGCTGGTGGCGGAAGCGAAGGGGCTGATACCACGATCGACCAGGTTTTTGCCTCGAACACTCCCCGCATCAGTGCGTTCTTTATGGGGATGTCTTACACCGGCTACGCCGGCACTGATTTCCCCGATTACCCGAATCCTCCCGATGTCGGCATTAACGACAAACATTTGGTCCTGTTTGTCAGTAATGCAGCCGCGGCTGGAATGTTGGGCCAGTCGTTTGAAACGGTCTTTGCTGGCTACCAGGAAAGTGATGTGATTTCCTGGTTGGAAATTGTCGGTCAGAAGGGCGTTGATACCGTGGGCCAAGAGGCGTTCAACCTGGCAGCAAACAGCCTGGGGCAATTCGCGAGCGATGCCGCTGAGCTGAACCCATCGGCCTGGTTTGACATTCCCGGCACGCAGGCCGTGGACCCGGGCCAATTCACGGTTGTGAGTTTTTCCGAGGGAACTCAGGTCGGAAGTGGCACTGTGACTCAAACGGGCAGTGCACCCGTGCCCGAACCCTCATCGTTGGTGATGGGCGTGTTCATGAGCGTCGGTGGCGCTCTCGTGGCGCTGCGTCGTCGTCGACGGTCGCAATCTTCGATCAGTTGAGGTTCTCTGTATCTCGCGGCGGGCATCGTGACAGCCTGTGTGATTTCCGGTCCACATCTTGTGCAGAGCCTGTGTGCTGGTGGTTTTGATGATTCAAACCACCAGCCCCTGGCATTTCTGGAGGGTGCTTCCGCCACCACTTCGGTTTTCTTCTCCCGGTAGTGAATGGGCCAAAATCGTGGATCGCGCCGCGGTCCGATGCTCTAAAGCTGTAGCGCGTTCATACGACATGACCAGGCACTCGCCGCCGAGCTTGTTCGCCCCGTGCCAAGCCTGGTCGCGCGGCCTTGGGCCGCAGAGTGTTCCACCGCGATGGGCA
>JAFEBR010000046.1 GCA_018242565.1 Planctomycetota bacterium
CGTTTCGCGAACTGGCCCGGCACCATTATTTTTATGGCAATCTGCTCACCGCGCGCGAGATCCTGCAGACGGCTCGGGCCGCCCGCCTGGCACGCGACGCGGCGGAAGACGAAGAACTGGCGGGCCTCGAATTCGACCTCGGCTCCGTGTTGCACCGACTGCAGGAATTTCCCCTGGCCGCCCAGCATCTGCAAACGGCCTACGACATCCGCCTGAAACTCGCCGACCGTTCACCAATGCAACTGGCACAGACCGCCACCGCGCTCGGCCAATCGCGTCTGGAAACCGGCGAGTACGAAACCGCCTCGAAACTCTTTGCGGCCGCGCTCGCCGATTATGACCAGGTCGGCCCCAATGCCAATCAAGAATCCGCTCGCGTGCTGCTCGACCTGGCAAAAGCCCAGGACGCGTTGCAGCAACCCGATGCCGCCCTGGAATCGTGCCGTCGCGCCCTGCAACTCGCCCAGGAAGTGTTCGGCAAGACGAGCCGAAACACACTCGTATTCCATAACACACTCCGCGTCGCCCTCCGCCAGCAACGGCGTTATGCCGAGAGCCAGGAACTGCTACAGCAGTTGCAAGATCTCGTCCGCGAGTCTCCCGATGCCGACAACTTTGACCGGGCCCTGTTCTTTGGCGACCTCTCTTTAGAAGAGCGGCGCCGTGGTTCGTACGCCGCCGGTCTCCCCTTCGCCCGCGAGGCCCTGAGTTACTGGGAGAAAGTCGCCGCCGATACGACCAGCCCGCTCGGCAAGATGATGCAGCAGCAGGGAGGCGCGGGCCGCTTCGTCCGTGGCGCCCGCATCGCCATCTTCGACTGCCTCACCGGCCAGGGACGCTTTGGCGAATCTCAGGCTTTGCAAAGGCAACTGCTCGCCGAAGATCTGGCCACGGCGGGTCCCATCAGCCCCCAGGTGACGCAGGATCTCGGGTTCCTCGTCGGGTCGGCCGTCAGCCGCGGCAGTTTTTCCGAAGCCGAGCAATACGCCCGTCAATGGCTGACCGTCGCCCAATTGCTGGGTGGTGCCGAAAGCGGTTTCCCGCCCCACGAAGCCGCCCGAGCAATCGCCATCAGCCTCGATCGCCAGGGACGCCTGGCCGAAGCCCGCCCCTTTTATGAAATGGCTCTGCCACGTCCCGCCGACGGTTCGGCTCAACCCGCCAGCGCCTCGTTCGACGACCTGCTCGCCCGTGGCCAGATTCTCTCGCGCCTGGGAGACCTGGAACAGGCCGCCGCCTGCTTCCGTCAGGCGGTCGAACTGGCTGCCGGCCCGGCCGGTCTCGACGCCTACATCCGCAAACCGCAGGCCAGCCTCGCGCTCGCCGTCGTGCTGCGCGATCAGGGGAAATTCGCTGACGCCACGCCCCTGTTTGAACGCGCCCTGCAAGAACAAACTCAACTCTCGGGCGAGGCCCATCCCAGCGTCGTCAACATCCTTGTGCAGGCCGCATCCAATCGGTTCGCTGCCGGCGACTTGCGCGGTGCCGAGCAATTGCTGACCGAAGTCGCCCGCCTGCATCCGCTGGTCCGTCTGCAGATTGATGTCAGCGGCCTCGAGCGCTCTGCCTATGCCGCGGCCAACGTCCCCCTCGACTGGCTCGCCGGCCTGTTAGCCGCACGCGGGGCCCCTGTCGCCGCCTGGGAACGCCTCGAAGAACATCTGGGCCGCGGCCTGCTCGACGAAATGTCCACCCGCCTCGCGCAACCGCTGACCACCGCCGAACAGGAACATGTCGAAGACCTCTCGTATCGACTCAAATCCATCGATGAACGGCTCCGCGGTTTACAAACCACCCTCGCCCGGCAACCCGACGACGCCGCAGTCCGGCACAGTCTGGAAGTCTGGACGGCGCAGCGGCAGCGCGTGCTCGCAGACTGGACGAACCTGCAGGCCGAATTCGTCCAACGTTATGGCCCCGCCAGCGGCCAGACCTTTTCGCTGGAACGGATCCAGTCGCATTTGCAGGCCGATGAAGCCCTGGTCGCCTGGATCGACCTCGAAACCACGGTGCCCCACGAACATCAGCCCGGGCTGCATTACGCCTGCGTCCTCCGCAAGTCGCTCGCACCCCACTGGATTCGCCTCCCCGGCTCTGGCCCCGCCGGTGCCTGGACTTCCGACGACCTCGAACTGCCCACACAACTCCGGGTAGCCCTGGCCACCATCGAATCCCGCAACTCCGAACTCGTCACATCACTGACCTCCGAATTGCAGGCCCAGCGATTCCTGCCACTCGAACCGCTGCTGCAGGCCACTCCGGAACTCCCTGCAGTCCGGCGAATCATCGTCCTCCCCTCGCCCGCCCTCGCGGCGATCCCCTGCCAACTGCTCGCGGGTGACCGACTCGTCAGCTACGTGCCGTCGGGAACCGTTCTCACGCTGCTGCGCGAACGGCCCCGACCGGCGACGCCCCCCGCCGAGGGACTGCTGGCGATCGGCGACCCCGTCGTCCCCGCAGCACCCGCCGCACAACCTGCGGCCCCGGCCGTGCCCCCCGACTCGGGTGTGCTCGTGCTCAACGTCCCCGCCGGGTCGATCGGACAGGCCGCCGGCCTGCAGGCCGGCGATGTCGTGCAGTCGTACAACGGCGTCGCCACCAATTCCGTCGCCGATTTGGTGGCCGCGATCGATAAACGAGCCCAGGCAGCCGCCGGCAACTTCGGCAAGCCCGATACCCCGCTGACCGTTTGGCGTGCCGGACAGATGCAAGATTTGACCGCCCGCCGCGGACGGTTGGGAATCAACCTGTCAGCCGCTCTGGCCCAGGTCGCCTGGCCCGAATGGCGCCGCAGCCAGGAACTGCTGTTTCTGGCCCAGCGCGAAGGACAACTCCCCCCGCTGCCCGGCAGCCGACTCGAAACCTCCGCCATCGCACACCAATTTGCACAGGCCCGGTTGCCCCACACACGCTGGCTGGGACCGCAGGCTACCGAGGCCCAACTCGAAACGTGGCGCCGCGAGAGACGCCTGGCCCAGGTGCAGTATCTGCACCTGGCCTCACACGCGCTGCTCAACCCGACTCTGCCTTTGGATTCCAGTCTGCTGTTGAGTCCGGCGGCGACCGCGACCCCCGCCATCGCGAACGACACCCTGGCCGACGATGGCCGCGTCACCGCGGCCCAGATCCTGCGCGACTGGCACCTGCAGAGTGACCTGGTCGTACTCAGCGCCTGTGAAACCGCACTCGGCCAACCACTCGCGGGCGAAGGTCTGCTCGGTTTCTCGCAGGCCTTTCTGCGTGCGGGCACCCGCAGCCTGATCGTCAGCCTGTGGCGTGTGGACGATCAGGCCACCGCCCTGCTGATGCACCGCCTGTATCAGAACCTGCTGGCCACCCGCCCCGGCCTGACCAAGCCTCTCTCGAAAACCGAGGCGTTAGCCGAGGCCCAGCACTGGTTGCAACAACTGCCGGCGGCCGATGCCACCCAAACCCTCCGCGACCTGGCCACCCTCGCCGAGCTTCCGCAATATGAACCCACACTCCCCCCCGGCGAGTTCCCCTTCGCCCACCCCTCGTTCTGGAGCGCCTTCATCCTGATCGGCGACCCGCAATAACGCCACCCGCAATAACGCCACCCGCGGCAACGCGCGACGCGTCATTACAAGCCACGTCGACTGACCAGTCAGCTTACGCTGGCCGTTCGCCGGGGCGGTTTGGGCCTGCACCACCCTTTGGCGAACGGTGCGGCGTCAGCCCACCGGATAATCGACTTACCCAGACAGATTTCGCCCGGAATTGGTTGTAGAGCTCAGCCCATTGGTACGAACAGCGCCGTTCGGCCGACGTGCCCATCGGCTGGGTAGATGTTCGAGACGAAATCGGTGGATTGTTCCTGACGGGAACCCTCAGGATGTTCCCTCTTGTCGCTGCGCGACCCCGACGCCAGAACGGCGTCGGGGCCACCCGCGGATTTCCTGTTGCCGGCCGAGCCCGTTCGCCCACCATTCTGACACCGGCCGGCCCGGCTTGCAGGGTGCCCCAAAACCATACGGCCATTTCGACGCTCGATGTGGCTCGGTATGATTTGCATATGCGCATGCTCCAAAAAAGCAGCCTGATTTTTGCATTTGGGTTTCTGGTGCTGTGCGCCGGCGGGTTTGTGGCGTCCACAGCCGACGGACATGGTCCCCTGCTGCGCGACCCAGACGACGCCACTCGACGGAAACAAGTTTCGCTGCTGATGATCTTCTCTGGTGCCGCCACCTGCATCACGTCGGCGATCGCTCGATACATCGCCCAAAAAGCCAAATAACATCTCTCTCCCCCACCCGGCCTGCGCGGGCCGGCCCTTGCGACCTTGTCGTATGACCAGTCCCTCAGACGAAATGACGCCGGTGTTTTCAGACGCACCACGACCGCGGCGGAGGTCCTTGTGGGTCCTGCTCACATTGCCCATCGTTGGCCTGGCACTGTTGATGGGCTTATGTGCCGGATTCCTCGGGAAGGCCATGAACTCACATTCTCGCGGAATCGGCCACAACGACGTCTCCTTCGACATCTCCCCGGCGGGCGATACGATCGTGTTCAATGGCATTGGCGCTGGCGGATTCGATCTCTATCAACTCCGACTCGCGGATTTGCGCGTTTCGCGCGTTGCTGAGACCCCAGCCTATGAAACCACTCCCACGTTCACCCCTGATGGCGAATCGCTGGTTTACGCCGCGGGCCTGCCCGGAGACCGCGCCGATCACCTCTTTATCTGCAAGCTCGATGGCTCAGGCCGCCGACAACTCACGTCAGCCGATGCGAACGACTCTTTGCCCCGCGTCTCGCCCGATGGATCGCTCGTCGTGTTCAGCCGCAATAAGTCGTACCACTGGGGAGGCCTGGCCCACAACTGGTCGGGTGGCGTGATCTGCGTCGTTGGTCTCGACGGCCAGAATGAACGGCAACTGACCGCCGACGACGACGTCGCCTGGTCCGCGTGGTTTCTGCCCGACGGCCAAACGGTGGCCTATGAGACGCAGGCCGGAATCTTCACGCTGCAATTGGACGGTTCAGCCACCCCCAAACGGCTCGCCGATTTGCCAGCGGGCGATCAGGCCGTGTCTCCTGCCGAACAGTACTTCGTCTACACTCGCGGGCAGTATTCGGGCTCACAGGAACTTCTAATCGCGAACCGCGACGGCACCGACGAACGCCGTCTGTTGCCAAAACTTGGTGCGTATTACCTCCCTCGTTTCGCCCCGCAGGACAACCGCGTGTATTTCTGCAAAGAGGAATGGCCCGACGGACCAAGCGGCACTCCTCGTTTCAGCCTCTGGCGCGTCGACCTCGACGGCCAAAACCTGCAGCGCGTCGCCGACCGGCGGTTATTCGATCAGCCTCTCTCCTGGAAACCATCCGGCGGGTAACCGCCTGGACCATGCGCTCATCGGCCTGCCAATCGTTCGGAACGATGAATCGGCGGCTGGGCAGACTTAGAATTTATGGGTATCCTCTAATGCTGCGGTGTCTGTGATCATGTCCCTTTTGATCGACCATTCCGAGAGGTAAACCATGCCAGTACAAATGAAAACGTTGGCAGCTCTTCTCTTCTTACTAGCGTGCCCCGTGCATGCCGACGACGCCCCGGCGGCCAGTGGCAAGAAAAGCTTGGGTGGATCGGGGCAAATGATTCAGTTCGACTCGATCGGCGATTCTCAAATGCTGGCTGGAATCGAAGTACATGGCTCCCGCTACGGAGCCCCCACGGCGCCAGACGAGAGTTTTCTCATTTATGTGCTCGATGAAACACAAGGGCGCATTACGGCCGCAGAAATGGCCCCCTATTCGCTTTTCGACCGTGGCGAAGAACGCTGGGTCACAATAAAATTCGACAAGCCGATTCCATTTCCCAAGAACGGCTGGTTGGTGCTTGATTTCCGCGCTGGGCGGACCAAAGGCGTTTTCGTCAGCTACGACAAAGGGGGCGGTCGCCAGCGATCGAAAATCGGTTTACCTGGTATTGCGGCGAAAGAGGTCGATTTTGAAGGAAACTGGATGATTCGTGCCCTGCCGTCCAAGTGATCGCGCCGCTTTGTTACCGCGTCTGCATGAACACAATTCAACGCGGGTGGTCGCGACGCCCCCCAGGCTCCGCCTCCACCCACTGCGTGATTGAGCCCCGTTCGAAGCAGACGACCCTGGTATCCGTAATCTGAGGAATCATTCGTCACGTGCATCAGTGCGATGCCCGCCTCAGACAGATCGGCCAGCGAGCATTCCCCCCCTTCCGGTCGGTTCCCGGTGCACGAGTGAACCGCTCCAGTAACTGATTCCAACCACGGACGGTAGGCGGATCGGGCCCTGCACGCTAAGTTCATTTCCAGTTCAACAGGTTCTCGGTAGACCGCCATTTTGCCTGATCGGAGCACTTGCCGATGCGAGGGACCATGACTCGGGGATTTCTCAGCACAACTCAGCGAGATTCGCAGGGGAACTCACTACCCGCAGCTTGTACGGCCTCGCCGAGCCTCGGCAACCGGGCGTTGTCCCGATCGCTGGCCCTCCTGCTCTGTCTGGTAACCGGTACCGTCAGCGCTCGTGCGAGTGATCCACCGGCGCAGGCCAACACGGCGAAGTCCGGGCAAACGCGGCCGACCACCAACGACACGGATCTGCGTCGCTGGCTCGAAAACATGGTCTGGTACCATCGCTACACCCCCGCAGAACTCCGCACGGTAACCGGCCTCGATCCCGCAGCACTCGAACAGGCGCTGCAACGCTTCCGGATCCAGCCCGAGAATGTCCCCCTGCCGGAAGTTGACCCGCCCATTTTCGTGTTGCCGTACCCGGGCGGCCGACATCCCCGCACCGGGTTTCTCGACGGGGCCATCGAACCGCAGCGCGAAACCAAGCTCAGCATTTTTCCTCCCTGGGATCGCACGAGCTACGTCGTCCTCGATGTTCCGGAAGCGATCTGGTCCAACCTCGGTCTCACCTATCTCGCGCACACCCACATCGACACGATCTGGAGCAAGCAGGGCCTCACGCTTCCCCAGCAGGAATGGCAGACCCTCAGCGATGGCAGCCTGCGCCTGACGCGCGAACTTCCCAACAAGATCGTGTGGCAGGTCACCGCCACCCCCCATCGCGATCATCTGGCTCTCCGCATGTCACTCACGAACGGCACTCCCGAATGGCTGACCGACCTGCGGGTGCAGATGTGTGCCATGCTGCGCGGGATGAAAGGCTTCGAACAACAGACGAACGACAACAAGATCTTTCGCGGGTCCCTGGCCGCCTGCCGCAACGACGCCGGAGACCGCTGGGTCATACTCGGCTTTGAGCCGATCCATCGCACTTGGGGGAACCCTCCCTGCCCCTGCCTGCACGCCGACCCGAAGTTCCCGGATTGCCCCCCCGGACAAACCCGCGAGGTGCATGGCTATCTGTCGTTCTATCGGGGCTCCGATATCGACACCGAACTCCAGCGAATTGCCCAACGCTGGAAACCCACAGCAGAACGAATTGTCTCCGGACGGGTCGTTGATGCGGGCACCGGCCGGCCCATGGCGTGTCGTTTGTATGTGCGTGCGGAATCAGGTCTCTGGCACTTCGCCGAACCCGCCACCAACGAGGGCCAGGTGATTCGCTACGAGAAACAGAACTGGCTCAACAGCGAGTCGCAGGAGTTTCACTCCAGCATCTCGGCTCATCCGTTCCAACTACGATTACCCCCAGGCCGCTACACCGTGACGGTCGAATGCGGCAAGGAATATCTCCCCGTGACACAGTCGCTGGTGGTAGCTGACCAAACGCCCCCCCTCGACATTCGCCTGACGCGCTGGATCAACATGGCCCAGGCCGGTTGGTACAGTGGCGATGCCCACGTCCATCGACCGATCCCACAGATCGGGGTTCCCATGCTGGCCGACGATGTAAACGTCGCCTTGCCCATGGTGTACTGGACCACGCGGTCGGAACTGACGGCGGCCCGTGGCGACCGCACGCATCGCGACGATGCCGCCCGGCCGGCCCAGTTGATCGTGGTCGACCCGACCCATGTCATCTGGCCCAAAAACACCGAGTGGGAAATCTTCGCCGTCGGGGGCAAGCCCCACACGCTCGGTGCCCTCTTCGCGTTGAATCACAAGACCCCGTTTGAAACGGGAATTCCCCCCGTTCGCACCGTGCTCGAGCAGACCGAACGCGAAGGCGCCTTTCTCGATATGGACAAACATGACTGGCCGTTTGCGATGGTCCTGCCGCCGTTGCTGGGTGGCCATTTGACGTTCGAACTGGCAAACAACCACATGTGGCGGACCGAGTTTGCATTTGGCAAGTGGAACACCCCGGCGGCCAACTCAATGGGCTTGGCCGATGTGAATGCCGGTGGCGAAAGGGACTGGATCGAGTTCACCCACCGCAGTTACTGGACCCTGCTCAATTGTGGCTATCGTCTGCAACCCACCGCGGGGACCGCTACCGGCGTACACCCGGTCCCCATCGGATACGGGCGCATTTACGTCCACGTCCCCGATCGGTTCGATTACGATGCCTGGGTCGCCGGCCTGCGCGCCGGCCGGTCGTTTGTCACAACCGGTCCCATGGTGCGGGTCCAGCGCAATAAAGACCAACTCGACGTGCAAGTTGATGCCGATGGACCGGTCGAGCGCATCGAGTGGATTGTCAACGGCCGGGTGGAATCGGCCACACCGACGAGTTCCAAGCACAGCCCCGATGGATCATTCCACGCCCAGTTGCAGCGCGACACCCGGTTCGAGTCGACGTCGTGGGTCGCCGTCCGCGTCTGGCAACGGTCGACCGCCGGTCGCTGGCGTTTCGCGCATTCGGCCCCGGTCTGGTTCGATGTCGCCGGTCGTCCGCTTCGGCCGTCGGCCCAGGAGCAGGAATTCCTCATTCGCCGCATGGAAGCCGAACGCGAACGCAGCCGAGGCGTCCTCTCGTCCGACGCCCTGCGCGAATACGACGAAGCACTCGAAGCCTACCGTCGCCTGAAACCGTAACCACGCGGGTGGCCCCCACGCCCCGCAGGCGTCGGGGCCAACGACGGAACCGAACATCGGGCCCCACCAATAGACTCACGCTAAACAGCCAATCAAAGGCCCAGCCCGTTTTGCCGCACACCAAGTCCCAGCCCCTTCCTGCCATCGCATTCGCCCCGATAAACACCCCTTTTTATCCGCGACATCCGTGAAATCCGCGGTTCTTTTTCGTTGGAAGACGGCAACAGCGGTCTGACTACCAGCCGGCGACAACGATCGAATCGCCGTTTCCAGGCATCTGCCGACATTTCGGCGAGCCTCCAACCGACGATTGATGGCGAGTGGCACCAGAATCTTGGCGGAATTTCCCGTCAGCTTGTAGTTCCGATCGTGTGGTGTCCCCAGTTCGGCCGTGGAACAAGAAGGATATTATCGCGAGAGGAAACCGATTAAACTGAAAGGGTGCGGAATTCGGGACGCAGACCGGAGTTCGTGAAATGACCTCCAAATCGATGACACTCGATGAAATTCGTGTACGGGCGTTGCAATTGCCGCGCGATGAACGGGAATTACCGGGGGTTGCCCTGCTAAGTAGTCTGGAAACGCCGGAGAATCAGGACGAGGCGGCTTCTGCGTGGGCCGACGAGATTCTGGCCCGATCTGAGGCGTATCGCAGCGGTCAAGTCCAGGCGTTGGACGCCGAGGGGACGGTCGAACGCATCCGACAACGATTGGCGGCCAGGAATGGCTCGTGATCTCGGGCGGCCGCGAGCCATCCACCCGCTGTGACGCGCGACGCGTCATCACAAGCCACGTCGATTGACCAGCCAGCTTACGCTGGCCGTTCGCCGGGGCGGTTCGGGCCGGCACTACCCTTTGGCGAACGGTGCGGCGTCAGCCCACTGGTCAATCGACTCACCCGGACAGATCTCGCCAGCGATTGGTTGTGAAGCTCAGCCCGTTGGTACGAACAGCGCCGTTCGGTCGGCGAACCCATCGGCCGGGTGGAGGTTTGAGACTAAATCTGGGGATTGTTCCTGACGGGAACGCTCAGGATGTTCCCTCTTGTCGC
>JAFEBR010000469.1 GCA_018242565.1 Planctomycetota bacterium
CGCGGTTCTTCTGTTCCGTCTTCGTGGCACTGCATGAGTCCGAACATTTTCATCACGAACCTGAAAAACTCGACCCCATGAGAGGCCCCATCCAAACGTCGCCACGGCTCACTGCAGCCAAATCCGCTGTGCCCCGATCTACTTCCGCACGTACCCCAGAATAAAAAAAATCTGAGGAAATCTGCGCAAATCTGTGGACACTCCTTCTGTCCCCTCTCCGTAAAGGAGCGCCCGCCAAGCGAAACGCACATCGACGTGATCCTTGGGCAACGACTCTTCCGCCTGACATAACTCCGCCGAACGCAAGCCGGCAACGGCGCCTCACGTCCGCGCGAATCTCAGCCTGGCAGCGCCGGCTTGGTCCGCGGCCAGGCTTTTACGTATCCTGTCATCCGTGGTGTATCCCCCCCGAATGACCGCCGAAGCCAACGGCAGAATATTTGTCGGATCGCCCAGAATGTCTGTCCAAAATGGAGTGCTTCCGAGAAGTAATGGTGAGGCACCATGAACTCCAACCGCAGCGACCGACCATCGGACGAAGAATCGCAGGCCCTGTTTCTGAGGCTGTTTCTGTCATCGGAACGGGAATTGTTTCGGTATGTCGCCGCGCTTGTACCCAACCTGGCAGACGCCGAGGAAGTCGTACAGCAGACCGCGGTGACGTTGTGGAAGAAATTCGACCAGTTCGACCGAGGCAAGCCCTTTACGCCTTGGGCCTGCGGCTTCGCGATCAACATCGTCAAACAATGGGCGGCCAGTCGGAAACGCTGGCAATCACTGCTTCAGCCTGG
Organism: Planctomycetota bacterium; assembly: GCA_018242565.1. GTDB lineage: Bacteria > Planctomycetota > Planctomycetia > Planctomycetales > Planctomycetaceae > JACQFH01. The sequence continues at coordinate 792 of JAFEBR010000469.1, forward strand.
TCTGGCAGAAGAGCTGACGAGTCGGCGGGCGCAACTCCGTCCGCAGTTTGACAACCTGCTGCGACACCTCGACCATTGCCTGGAACAACTCCCGGCTGCCGAGCGAGACCTGGTGGAAGCCTATTATTTTCGCAGGCAAAGTGTCGACGCCATCGCCGCCGAATCACGGCGGTCCGTGGATGCCGTCTACAAGACCCTGCAACGAATACGGTCAATGTTGCGCCAATGCATCGACCGTTCCGTCCGGAAGGGAGAAACCCTCGCATGAATTTTCCATCAGCGGAATTTGACGACGCAGTCGCGGCGGTCTGTCAGGGGACCGCGTCTCCGGACGAACTCGTCGCACTGCATGCGACGTTGCGAACCGACGAGGCGGCCCGCGATAACTACCTGTGGCAGGTCGAACTGCATTCGTACCTGGCATCCCGGGTCGTCACCTCGACCTCGCATGCAACTCTCGTTGTTCGAGAGCCCACGACTTTTAAGCGGGGCCTGCGACTCACGCTTGTTAAATGGGCTCTCGTCGCCACGGCCGTTGTGCTGGTGTTCATCAGCGGACGGTATTGGCCGCTGATGGGGCTGCGACCGGAGCAATTCCTGGCGACAAACGACCTGTGGGGGCCCGCCCCGGCCGGTGACGGTCTTCAAATAGAGCATCGCCCCGCCAGTGTCCCCGGTGGGGAAGCTGGCGGTTTTGTCGGCGCAGGGTTGATCCGCCCCACGGTACTCTTTGCAGTGGCCTCCGACGCTCCGATTATTGTCAGTACGGGCAGAAATGAGCCGATCGAACTTGGTGCCGAGATTTTGTATTCACAGGGAGGCGACACTCTGCACGTGTGGGACTGGACCAAGTCTTCGCGAAGTCGAGTGCTGAACGACATCCGTCTGCGGGCGGACGATAAGGTCTGCCTTTCGCCCGACGGCACGCGACTCGTTTGGGCCAGGGGCGACGTGGTCCATCTGACGACGGGCGAGCGCTCGACGATTGATCTGGGAGGCGAGTTTCATGTTGATCAGCGGGGCGGAAAGTTGCAGCGGATTGAGCATTTACAGTTCAGCCCCGACGGCCAGCGACTGACCCTGCTGCTGGCGAACCTGTTGCTGACGAAATCTTCACACCCGCTTCGTCGACAAGACCTGACGAACTCGCCGACTTTCCAAATCGTGGAGTTCCCGGCTGGAACACTCGTGTCCGAATTTCCAGCAGGAATTCCGGCGGATCTGCCGCTGGCATTTTCCACGGACGGGCGCCGCGTTGTTTCGCAGTATTCCCAGGCGAATTCGGGGTCGGCGATTGTAGAACGCGACGCCCTCACGGGAGAGCAACGTCGTGGTTACGAACCGCATCTGCGCAAATACGCCAGTGCCATTCGTCTGTCGCTCGATAGCAGCCTCCTGGCAGTCTACGACAGCGCGGGCGACGCCCTTGTGTGGGACACGCAAGCGGGCTTGCTGAAATTCAAAGTGCCACTGCCCAGCGACGCATCGACCGCGCACCTGCGGTTCTCTCCCGATGGGAATCTGCTCGCGATCAGTCTCTTCCCGGGCTTGTCCGCCAGGCTGTTTGTGATCGATGTCACAACCGGTACCGTCGTGGGCACCGTGTCCCAGGAGAGTTCCGGCGACATTCATTGGTTGCCCGACAGCCAGTCGTTCGACGTCATTTACGACCACCGGGGGATCCGCGAGGAACACGATCCGTCCGGCCGAGTCGTGCTCTACAACCTGTATCCTGCTGTTCGCCGCTGGAAAGTCGCCGACTTTCGTTCTCCGTGAAACATTCGATGCATCGACTCCTGCCTGCCGATGCCCCCCGCCTGAATCGCGATTCACGTTCCTGTGAGCAAATCGCCACGACGAAACTGCCGTGTCGGCCTTGCCTCGACGGCCAAGCTTTGTGGTGCGACCGCCGTCCCGTCAGGCGGATAGTCGCTCAGTCCCATGTTGACGCTTCGCGACAACCCGCCGATCGCCCCACCGACCCGTTCACGGACAGATCAGATCCGTAGATGACTCAGGTCGTCGCGGCCGAAGAAAATCCGTCAGGGGGGCCCGCCATTAAACTCCCGCGTCATCCGCGGTTCCTTATTCGTTGATCTCTTCGTGGTTCCCGAGTTTCGAACCAAAAGAAAGAGCCCGCCCCTGAGGCGACCGTCGTGGAATCAGTTTCCAGCTTGTCAGCGCACAACAACGGCGTGAATGGCTGAATCTCTGGCCTCCAGTTTCAGCCCTTCAGTGGTTGTCACCGCTTCCCGAGTGCCCGCTATTGAATTTGCCTGGTTTACGGACGCAGGAAATCCGTCGAGAATCGACCAGGAAAGAACCGAACCACGACCTGCAATTCGATGGAAAGCTCGGACTGGACCTGCGGCTCCGGGCCGGATTTCGCC
>JAFEBR010000470.1 GCA_018242565.1 Planctomycetota bacterium
ACGACCGTCGTCAGAGAGTTCGAACGTGCTGACATCCGATTCATGCGGCAGCACCACCGGAGCCCCGGGCATCAATTCGGTCAGATCGAGCAGATGAGCCCAATTACGCCCGCCAAACATCAGTCGACTTCCATCTTCGGAGAATACCACGGCACGAATTTCACCCGTAGTCGTCCAGATCTTCCCCAGAGTCGAACCGGTTTTCACACTCACCAGACGCAGGCTGCCATCGATGTGCCCAATCGCAACAAGGGAACCGTCGGGATGGAATTCGACCGAAAGCGGCATTGCCTCGAGTTCGACAGGACCAAATTCTGATACCCCGTCCGTCAGCCTGACAAATTGAATCCGATTACGCCCCGCGAGAACCGCCGCCAGTTGTCGATTCGGGCTGACGGCCAGAATCGGCTGGGGCCACCCCGGCACAGCTTCCAACTGATTGGAATCGAAGCGAAAACCGCGGACTCCCGTGGACGTCGCTAACCAGAGCTGAGAACTGTCGGCACTCCACCAGGAAGCGTGCCAGGCACTCGTGTCATTTCCCGCAGCTATCTCCGCCAGGTCTGACTTCGAATGTTGAATTCGTCCAGACTTCACATCCCAAAGCCACAGTTTCCCTCGTCCCGCATGCGAGCGGGCAAACAGCACCGATCCGTCCGGAGAGTATGACAGCGTGTCCGCAGGCTCTCCCTGGGATTCAAACGCCTCGTCGAGTTGCTGGCCGTCCTCAAATCGAAACCGCCGGATCGTTCCCGCAGCATCCATCACCACAAACGACTGACCATCCGGATGGACGGCCACCGGACGAATTCCCAGAAAGGTCTGAGAGGCGATGCGTTTTCCCGTACGAATGTCGTGAATACGGGCCGATTCCCCCTCCGAGCCGGCCGTCACCGCAAATCGGCCGTCGTGGCTTAACGCGACCGATTGAAATTCATTGGGCTGAGAGAACGAATTGACAAGCCGTGGTCCCACCACGGTCCAGGCCGCGAGGCTGCTGCCAATTGCCTGTTTCAATTCTGGTTCGGATTCAGGAACCAGACGTAAGGCCTCGATCAGCCACCAGACACCTGAGTTGGCTTGTCCGGATTCCCCCAGAGACTGACCGCGAGCTAGACACAACTCGGCGTTCAAAGCACGCGCCTGATCTCTTTCGCGCGACACATCTCTCACGGCTGAACGCCATTCGTCCCGAGATGCCGTCAGTTCTTGATTTGATTGCCGCAGGCCCTGGAACAGAAACATCGCGACGCAGCACACGGCCAGGACGGCCCCTCCCCACAACAGGCTCGACACCATGCGGGGCCAATGACGCCACGCACGTTTCATCCCGCCGAAGCCACCGGCAGGACGCGGTCCAATTGACTGCCCACTCAAAAACCGTTCCAGATCATCGGCCAGAGCCTTGGCGCTGGGGTAGCGATCAGCGGGAGATTTGCTGAGACAGGTATTGGCGATGATCTCTAGCGGCACGGGCACGCCTGGCCGCAGTCGTCGGATTGGCAGCGGCGCTTCTTGGATGACGAGTCGCAAGGTTTCTTGAGAGGTGTCCCCTGCAAACAACGGACGCCCGGTCAGCATTGCGTAGAGGATCGCACCTAACCCATAGATGTCTGTCTGCGGTGAGATTCCAGGCCGATTCCCGGCGGAATACACCTGTTCGGGAGCCATGTCGCCAGCAGATCTGTGGAAGGGCACACTGTTCGCACCAGATCCCGTATCTGGGACCGCAGCCAGAATTGTCGCCAGGCCGAAATCGAGAATTTTCGGGTTTTCGGAATCGCAAAGCAGGATATGGCTCGGTTTCAAATCCCCATGCACGATTCCCTGTCGGTGGGCAACTTCCAACGTCAGCGCCAGGGTCCGCACTAAAGCGGCCGCCTGTCGTGGTTCGTACGGCTGCTGCCTCAAAACATCCATCAGCGACGTCCCGTTCACGTACTCCGATGCCAGAAACGCACACGCAGACGTGAGCCCAAACTCCAGGGACTGCACGATGTGCGGATGGATGAGACCAGTGGCAAGCTGGGCATGTCGGCTGAATCGCTCCCGGATCTGTGGACCGGCTGACTCCGGCAAGGGCAACACCTTGAGGGCGACGAGACGACCGAGGCTCAGCTGTTGGGCCAGATACACAGTGCCCAGACCGCCCTCCGCCACCCGGGACTGCAATTGGTATCCCGGGATTTCTGGAAAGCGATCCGTCGGTCCAGCAGACGGCGGCAGATCGGCGGTCGGTTCCAGCTCCTCTGAGTCTCCGTCATAGAGCACGGTTTCCGGAAATCCAGAATCACCCGCAGAGGGGCCTGCCGGGGGCGGGCAGTCCGACTCCTGTACCAGAGGCTTTTTGACCTCGCTCCAGGTCGCCAAATCGTCAAGCGCGGCTAAACAATTGGGGCACGATTGCACATGCTCATCCAAGGCCGCCTGTGCCGCCGTATCGAGGAGGCCAGCGACCAGGCGTTCAAGTTCAGCTTGTGACGGACAGGTTGCTGGCATGACAGATCGACAAACTCACAATAAAGACAACGCTGCTCGCACGCATCGGCGCTGCTCGCCGCAGATTCCACAAGCAAACAGCACCCCTGCGCACTCCCGACATGAGCCGATTCAGGTGCAGGCTGCAACCCGCTTCAATTCCGGTCGACCAGTTCTCAGCCAATCGATACCGCCCGGGCAGACAATTTCGCCCCCACGACTACCCCACAATCTCAATCGAAGTTAGTTCCAGTTCTCGACCGAGACGCAAAAGACGCGACCAAGCGCCTCGTCCACCCCAGAGGATCTTCGTGCGAGGCTCGCGGATGTTATCGTAATTCTGCACAAATCCTCGTACAAGGTCGCGTGCGGAGACTCCGCCTGGCGGTGATGGCAACCATCGATCTGGGGACCGCCAGTCGAGCCCTTTTGCCATTCACCAGCGCAAAGGTCCCGGCAGGTACCGGTCGATCAAATCGAGATAGTACGGTTTCAACTCAGCCCAGTCAGGCCGCTGGGGACATTTCGAATACAGGTCGTAAGGATTGAACTTCCTGACCCAGGGCAACATTTCACGGTCATGGTCATCGAGGAGCTGACTGTACTCCTCTTCTCGATGCCACGGATAGAATGAGTGAAAACGAATCATGTAGAGCGCCGGTTCCGGCAGCGTGCATCCCGACTGAGTCACGACATGAAATAGATATTCGTCATGCCCCCAGGAGAGATGCACATTTCGCAATCCGCAGCCTGGCTCGTAGACCCCCAGGGGGGTGTTGAATTGCGGATTCCAGCAATCGGGATTGTCGTTCAGAAACTCGGGATAGACGATTTTTTCGCTGAAGCGGCAGCCCACCGGAAAAGTGTCTCCGACAACCGCCCACTGCGGTTCTCCGAACAGGCACAAGACTTTGCCCAGGTCGTGAATCAGTCCGGTCAACACGAACCAGTCAGGATGTCCATCCGCACGAATGGCTTCCGACGTCTGCAGGAGATGCTCTTTCTGCGCCAGATCGATGTCAGGATCAGAATCGTCAATCAAGGTGTTGAGATAATCCATCGCCTCCAGAATGGTCATCTCTCGCCGGTTGAACTGCAGAAACTGGCGTTTCTTTTCGAGCACGAAATCGTAAGTCTGGAATCGATGGTTGAGTCGATAAAACTCGCGAACCGAGTCACGCGCCGGATTCTCGTAATTTCGGTAGTCAGATCGGGCCTTGGGAGTCGACGCGTCATAACGCGACGCAACAAAATCTTCCCAGTCCTCAAGTCGACGCAACGGGTTTGCCGGAGAGTTATTCATGCAATTTCATCCTTTCGCCATCGGATCCGGGAGGCTCGCCCTGCATGGACTCCTCATCGAGCAACTCGGCCGGTACGGTATCATCCGGAGCCCGTAAGGCTTCCGGAAGCGGCAATTCCAGATCCTCGGCCAGGGCCCGCAGAAAGTCCACAATATCATATAGAGTGGGTGGCGGAATTGTCTCCCCCTGGGCAACCGCCAGTTCAAAATCAATCATGGTGTCCAATTGACCCAGGTACCGGAATACGATGCCAAAATTATCTTCGGCTCGTTCGGCCGGAAGGGCCTCGGCGACCCATGAGCGGGCATCATCCATCAGGCGCCCCCAGTTTTCCGCCAGCCAGGCGGGAATCCATTTCCCTTCGACTCGCACAAATTCGACGTCAAATCGATAGAGTTCCGCAAGGACTTCGGCGTCAACTGGTAATTGGAGTTCCACGAGACACTGGTCTCCGGCCAGATCTTTCACTTTCAGTTTCAGCAGATCGGGATCACGAAACACATCCGGAACGGGTCCCAGCAGATCACGCACTGCCTTTTCAAATTCCGGATCATCGAATAAGGGTGCTGTAACCAAACGCAGGTCGCGCTCTACGTCGCGACCACGCGACCGTAGAAAACCCCCTAACCCCGAGCGCCGCAATTGCTCCAGGTCCTCGGGGCGGCCCG
>JAFEBR010000471.1 GCA_018242565.1 Planctomycetota bacterium
GTGCAGGTTCAAATCCCGGAGAGACGGCAACGAGCCCAGAGAAGCAATCTGTTCATCGGTCGTGCTGGTGATCCCCAGGTTGAGATATCGCAGCCTGGGCAGATCGCTCAGGCAGGCCAGGGTCTCGTTTCCAACGGGAGTGGCATACAGGAAGATCGCTTCGACTTCGGGAAACTCCCGCAAGGCCTGAGCCAGAGCGTGATCGTTGACGGTCGCACACATGAAATCGATCGACCACGCGGGGGCATAGCAGTCGGCGATCTCTGGTCCTAACCGCACCTGCAGCCAGACGGGCAAGGGATTAGATTGGTACTGGACCCAGCCGTTCATGGCTTCGATCTGCTGCGAGGCCTGATAGCGCCGATACCAGTGCCACCCCTGCCAACCACTGACAAGGGCCCCGCAGACCAGCAGGACCAGCACGATGCGCACCGAGATCAGCCAAGGCCGCCGGGAGCGCGGCGGCCGATCTGACGTCTCGGCCATCGGAGCGACCGCAGGTGTGTCCATGAGTCACGCGAGTGAACGGGTTTCGGTGTGTGGCACGATGCCCACGATCATCGTCGGCTCAAGCCCGCGCAAAGTCAATCTGAATGATTCCTGTTTGCGGGCCTGCGATCACGCATGCATCATGCTCGCAAATCCTTCCCTGTAAATCGGGGGGCAGAAGCGGTCGCTGGCGCGCATTCCGTTCCTAAATAACCCGCCTGCGCAGCATCCTCTCTGGTCACAACACGCGTCGTTTCCTGCGCTGGCTGCGACTCCAGCCTGTAATCAATCTTCCACGGGTGTGGAAACGACCCGCAGTTGCGGATGATCCTCCCGAACCCGCCGCGCGTCTGCGTCCGTAACGAGCGTGTCGCGGCAGTCGATGTAGACCAACGCCGGCAGCCGGGCGAGTTGTTCCAGACCGGCTGCTGTGATTTTCGTACCGCGGACATCGATCCAATCGAGCAGCCGGCAATCCAGCAGGTCGGAAATTCCCGCATCGGTGATGGCCGTGTTCCGCAACCCCAGGGTGTCGAGTTGCGGGTAGTTGTGAAACTGCCGCAGCGCGGCGTCGGTGATCGCGGTTTCGTTCAGATCAAGTTTCCGCAGACGCGTTAAAGACTGGAGCGCGGCGACACCGGGATCGCCAACAGCCGTGTGACCCAGACCCAGGATTTCCAGTTGGGTACACGTCGCCAGACTCCGCACGCCGGCGTCGGTTACTGTCGTCTGATTCAGGCTGAGTCCCTGCAGTCTGGTCAAGACGTTTAAATGCCGCAGACCGGCGTCGGTGATCCGCGTGCTCTGCAGGTTCAATGAGGTCAACTGAGTCGCGCCCTGCAGCGCCTCGAGACCGCTGTCGTAGGTGGCCGTGTCCTGCAGGACCAGACTGGTCAGTTCGGGCAGATCCTGCACCAAGCCCAGATCCTCTGCCGAGACCCTCTGGGAGAACGCCAGATTCAACTCGGCTGGCAGGGTCGAGTATGACCCCAGTGGCACCCCCGCGAGTTCCAGTGGGACTTTCGACAGCCGGGTGGAACTGTCGATCTCGATGAATCGATCGATGGCACGCTGTCGCCGGGAAATCGTGCGCACGCTCAAGGCCCCAATGATCAACAGCACGATCAGGAACAGGCGGAAGACGACCGGAATTCTGAACCGCCGTCGCGGCGGCAGAACGGGCTCAGGCGGACTGGCAGACCCCGAAGGCTCCATGGGTGGCGGATCTCGCTGGCAAATGGTTCAGATCGTATCTGATCATCGTATCGCAACTTGATCGATTCCGGAGGCCGAACCCGGCCCCTAACTTTCGCCCGGACCCCCAGCCCACAGGCTCTTGGCGGGGTCCCGCTGCTCCGGATACACTCGGGTAACTCTCATCAGTGAAGGAACCGACATGCGCGTCACTCTCGAATACGGCAAGACCGGACTGGAAGTCGAACTGCCCGATGATCGGGTCGTGGGGCCCCTGACGATTCAGCCAGTGCCGCCGCTGGTCGATCCCCTGGCCGTGCTCAGGCACAAGTTGGCCCAGCCCACCGGCTCGGCTCCTCTGGCACAACTTGCCAGCGGCCGACGGACCGCTTGCATCGCCATTTGCGATATCACCCGTCCGGTCCCTAATCCGCTGCTGCTGCCACCCATTCTCGAAACGCTTGAGTCCGCAGGCATCCTGCCCGAGAACATCCTGATTCTCATCGCCACCGGTCTGCATCGCCCCAACGAGGGAGACGAACTCGTTGAGCTCGTCGGTCCCGAAGTCGCCTCGCGGTACCGGGTCGAGAACCATCACGGCAAGGAACTGGCCGAGCACACCTACCTGGGCACGACCCCCAAGGGAGTTCCCGCCTGGATCGACACGCGGTTCGTCTCGGCGGATTTGAAGATCACGATCGGCCTGATCGAGCCGCACCTGATGGCCGGATATTCGGGTGGCCGCAAATTGATCTGTCCCGGCCTGGCGGCACTCGAAACCGTCAAGATCTGGCACGGCCCGCAGTTCCTCGAGCATCCCAAGGCCGATTGCGGGTTCCTCGAAGGCAACCCCGTCCATGAAGAGAACACCCGCATCGCCCGCATGGCCGGCTGCGACTTTATCGTGAATGTCACGCTCGACGCCCATCGCCAAATCACCTCGATCGTCGCCGGCGACATGGTGCAGGCCTTCCTCGAAGGGGTGCGGTTCATCGAAAACGTGGTGAAAGCCGAGGTCGCCGAGCCCTGCGACGTGGTGGTCACCAGTGCCGCGGGCTACCCGCTCGACACAACGTTCTACCAGGCTGTGAAAGGCATGACCGGCGCTCTGCCCATCGTCAAGCAGGGGGGCACGATCATCATCGCCGCGAGCCTGACCGAAGGCATCGGCAGCCCGGAATTCCAGAGCCTGTTCCGCGACCATGCCTCGTTGCCCGTGTTCATGGAGCGGATTCTCGGCAAGGATTACTTCGTGATGGATCAATGGCAACTCGAAGAGATGGCCAAGGTGTGTCGCAAGGCGAAGGTGAAAATCGTCAGCGACGGCATCCCCCCGGCGACGTTGAACACCCTGTTCGTGGAAGCCGCCCCCAGCGTCGAACAGGCGGTTGCCGATTCGCTCGCCGAGTATGGCCCGACGGCTAAAATCGCCGTCATTCCGAAGGGGCCCTACGTGCTGCCGGTCGTCGCGGCGGGATGATTTCACGGGCCCCGCGGCTACGCCGACTCGGTTTCCAGCAGTTTCTTGAGATTCGCCGCGGCCTCGTGCGTCTGTTTCTTCAGGCCCAGGCGTATGAGCGGGGAGAACAGCTTGCCCAACCAGCTCTTGGGGGTGATCTGGATGATATGGGTGGACAACGTGCCGTCGGGACCGGGAGCCACTCGTAGATCGACTTCGACTTCGAACTGGCTGTCGACGTATTTGCAGTAGAGTCGTTCGTTGGGCACACGGGCCAAGATTTCGCCCGACATCTCTTGTTGCCGGCCTCCCTGCTGAAACACGTAATGGAGCTGATCCCCCACGGCGTTGGGTCCGCTGCCAATTTTTTCGAGACTGACACAGGGGGGCAGCCAGCGCTGGGTGGCCGACAGGTCGTCGATGAGGGCAAACGCCCGCTCGGGGGAGGTGCGGATCGATTCAGTCAGCTCGTAACGGATCGGCATCGTGAGCTCCTGGGGGAAGAATTGTCGAACCGTCAGCCGCCACCCAATACGATGAGCCTGCCGCTGACCTCTGGGACGATATCCGATCCGGAACCACCCGACAATCGTGCGGCCGCCGTGCGGACATCCCACCTCCCGCGTGCAAGCTCCAAGGAGGACCAAACCAAAATCCCCCCCTAGCGAAGGGGGCCAGGGGGGCTCGCACGGCACCGAGCCTTGCCGTGCGTGCCTGTTCCGGCAATGAACATGAACGCCCGCCGATTCCACGCCCCAGCACATCACGAGCAATGTCGCAACGATGGCGCGTCCCGAAAGAAGCGGATGAAGCGCGCTGTGACTCGCCATTGCGATGCGACCTTAGCGAGCCGTCGGGTTTATCCCGGCGGTATCAGCGCGGAATGGTGATTCGGATCAGAGAGGCAGATTCATCTGCCGTCTGGGGAGCATCACGTGTGTCTGTGGTTGGCGGGATTCACTGGGACAGAGAGGTCTGGCCGAGTTCTTGGGCCGAGTCGATCGGCGGATTCATCCGGTATTGAGGAAGCACGAGGACACCGCCGGGATGAAACCGACGGCTCGCTGGCGTGTGATGTTCCGCGGGGCGCTGAGACGTGCACGTACCCCCCTCGTGGCCCCGCCTGCGAAAGGGGGGAAGCTGCGGTGTGGGTGGCACAGGGGCGGTGACGCGCGGGACCGCTTTCCGGTCGCTGGCTGTTGTGCACGTCGCGCGCGAACTCAGCGTACGGGCCGGCCCGCCCCCGCGACCGATTCCTGGCTTGCCTGCGTCTTCGGGTGCTTCCGCTTGCGGAACTCCCAAGGCGGTTCGGGCGATTTGTCCACCCACAGGCCGCGATGGGCCTGGCGAGCCAGGTGTTCCGCGTCGGCGAACGTCTGGTCTTTCGAATACTGCTTGTAGTGCCATGCCAGCCCCGCCTCGACCATTTCGAGGTTGATGTCCCGACGGCCCAGATGCACCTGCCCCAGAATGCGGTCGTACCGGTCTTTCTTCTTCCAGTTGACGATGACCTCTTTTTCGCCGACCAGTTCGCTGAGCTTCTGTTTCGATTTCGTCCCAAACGCCTGGGTCTTTTCCGGGGCGTCGATGTCATCCAGCCGAATTTTGTGCTGCACCTTGTCGGCGGTGAGCACGGTGATCGTGTCCCCATCGGCCACGTGGACCACCTTGCCCCGCAACACCTCGGCACTCGCCGGGGTACACAACGCGAACACCACCACGCCTGCGATCCATCGCATCGTTTGCATCCTTTCGTCGCCAGGTGTGACGTCGAGGATCCTTCCTGACGCCTGCACACCCGGCCCGGTGGCCTTATACGTCAGAACGACGGCGGGAGGGAATAAGGCTTTTGCCGGGACCGGACGTATGTCTGGTAAAACGGCCCGACGTAACCATTCTTCCAATCACGTGTTACGTCCTGCCTTCTGGTTCCGTCCCCGGGTCAGGGCCGCCGTTCGTTCGAACCCGGCGATGCCTGCGGACGTGTCGAACGACAATTAAAATTCCCGACGATGACACTGCGAAATCGCGGCCTTGCGGATGCGGAACGCAGGCCCAGGAGTGCGTCCGTCTCCTGCCTCGGTGAACCGTGCCGGAAGTCGCCGTGTCATTTCTGACAGCACGTGCGTTGGTCTGGTCCCGCCGGGTTCGGCTTGCGTTCTCGGGTTCGTTGAGCGATTTCGAGCGGCCTACTCGACACAAGGTGCTGCTGGGTCGTTAAGTGACTGGTGCCGCAGTATGCTTCTAAGACCGGAATCCGCGGAAACGCCGCAGGTTTTGTGAATTTGCGTAATGGAAACAGCCTGGGGAATTTGCTGTTGCCTGGTCTGGGTTCGGCCTTGCAAAAACCGGCCCTTACTGCCATAACACTGCACGGCGATTTCGCCGTGGAGAAATCCTGACGGGACGTGGCGCAGCCTGGCTAGCGCGCTTGCTTGGGGTGCAAGAGGTCGTGGGTTCAAATCCCGCCGTCCCGACTAGACTTAAGTCGATTTGAAGTAAGCATTGTCTCCAGATTTGTCCCCAAAATCTGGAGCCATGCAATGAGAAAACCGTACTATCTGGAAAATCGCGACACCTGGATGGTGTGGCTGAATGGTCGGCAGGAAAAGCTCGGAAAAGGAATCACCGAGCAGGAAGCCTACAAACGGTTTGAAGAACTTCGCGAGTTTCGCGGAAAGCTCAGGCCGACCAGCCTGGTGACCGTGCTCTTCGAGGCCTTCCTCGACGATGTGCAGGTCAACAACGCCAAGGCCACCTACGACTGGTACAACAATTTTCTCTCGTCGTTTGCCAAACGCCACGGCAAACTCTCGGTCGTCGAAATTGCACCGTTCCATGTGACCGAATGGGCGAACCGGGAATTCAAGAACGATTCCCCGTCGACGCGCCACGGTGCCATGCGTGCCATCCAGCGGCCATTCAACTGGGCGGTCGAGCAGAACCTTCTTCCGCACAGTCCGATCGCCAAATTAAAAAAGCCGACGCCGAACCGGCGTGAGAAAATCATCCGGCCCAAGTTGTGGCAGGAAATCATGGAGAAGGAGAAAGCCGTCTGCTGGCGGGACTTCCTGACCTTCATGCGCGAAACCGGCTGTCGCGTGCAGGAATCGCGGATTCTTGCGGCGGTGCATTTCGACGGGGAACACCAACGCTTCATCCTGCCGCCGAGCCAGGCCAAGGGAAAGAAGACCCCACGGGTGATCTACATGACCGAGACAGCCCTCGAAATCGCCCGACGCCGAATTGCGGAATACCCCGAAGGACCGATCTTCCGCAGCACACGTGGCAAGCCGCTGACCAGGAACGCCATCCGTTGCCGGTTCCGCCGTTACGGGACCGGGTTGTGCGCTACGCTTCTGCGGCACACGTACGTCACCGAGGGGCTGATCGCCGGCGTCGATTCGGTGAGCATGGCGGTCCTCGTCGGGCATTCCGACCCGAGCATGATCGCCAAGCACTACCAGCACCTGGCCGAAAACCCGGATTACATGAAGGATTTGGCCAAGAAAGTACGGTCGTAATCAATCCGGGTAAATTACAGTTTCAGATGCCGGAAGGGTGCGTGGATCCGCCCTTTCGGCAACTCCGGCTTGCTTCGCTCGTGTTTCGTCTGTTCGAGAAACTCGGCAACCTGCTGGTCGCTGACACGGATCGCCCCGCCGAACCGGTGGTGCGGCAGCTCGCCGGATTCGATCAACGCGTACACTTTGCTTTCAGACAAGTTCAGCCGTTCGGCCACTTCACGAACCTTAAGCATTGCGAATCTCCGATTACGATTTCACCCGCCTGGATTGACTCCGTCCGCCTCATACAACGCATCAAGAACAATGCCGATCACCGTCGCCAGCCGCACCGGTGCGTTCGATCCGGGCAGCGTATCCAGGTCTTCCAGGATCTGGAGCGCCGCATCGAGCGCGACCGCATACCGGTCATGCTTTCCGCGATTGGGCTGCACGACCTGCATTTCCTCGGTCGGCGGAGTTTCAAACTTTTTTGGATCGTTGTGCATGGCGTTACCGTTCCAATTCGTCGTCGATGTCGCGCTCGCGATCTTCGCGCGTGAGGTGAATGTCCTCCGCGGAGGCTGCCTGTGAGCGCGGCCGCTCGCAGATCGGCCGGCATTTACGGACCGGCACCTCGCAGATGTGCAATGTTCCTTGCTCTGCGGTTTCAACGGTCTCCCCGGTGGGCCGTACGATGCCCGCCTCAGCCAGCAGATCAACAAACGGCTCGAACACGAGCCGCTGCCGATCGCCAAACGGCACACTCGCGTCGGACGTCGTGCAAATCTCGGTGACTTTTTGTGTGGCCACGTCGAGCAACCAGATGTCGTAGTAATCGCCGACATACAAGTGGGCGAATAGGACCTGGTGCTCGCGTCCCTGGAAATTCACGAGGTGGGGTTTATCGGTCTTGCTCATGGAAAGCCTCGTATATTGGTCGTGATCGACTGTTCCGCCTTGCACCCGGGCATCCGGCCCGGACTCGTCGGGTCCGAACGCAAACCCGGTCGAAAAATATTGCTTTGCCTCATCGCCTCCGTTGTTGCTGTCTTAATGGCCGCGATGGCGGCACCTGGTCAAACCGTTGCACCGGCTCGAACTGCTGCCCACTATCGACGGCAGGTTGGCTGCGGTTCACCAGGTCCACGGCACCTTTCGCCGTCAGCAGGCAGCCGAGCAAAACCGACGCCGGCCCGATCAGGCAAAACAGCAATGCCATGCAGCGTACCCGGTACAGGTAGAGCTTCTCGTAGCGGCTGGCCGCATTCGAGTCGGCGCAGCGCTGTACGTCGATTGCATCGAGGATGTTGACCCGTACCGGCCGGTTTCCCGCCGCCAGCAAGATCGCTTCGTTTGAATGCAGTTGCAGCACCTGCTCTGGACGGATCACGGGAACCCCCGTCTCGCTGACGGTATCCGTCGTGCCGCCGCTCCAGCCGCCCGAGCGGCTTTGATTGGACTGGACCCCGGTGGAATTGGACCAACCGCCATTCGACGTCTCCTGGCGGGACGAGCTGGCCGTCTGCACGGTCTTGTTCCCGATCCATTCGCTGACTTGCTTCGCCGTGTCGTAGTCCTGACCTTTGAATATTTCGATCGCCATCTGAGAGCGCACGGTCTGGATTTTTTCCGGGGAGCCGGTGATCTCCGCGACCTGGCCCACGCTTTGGAAGAAGCTCATCGACCGCAGGCCATACTTGCGGCCCTGAGTGAAGAGGGTCGTCAACAATTCGAGTTTGCCAAGCGTGGCCACTTCGTCGAGATAAAGCCGCACCGGCGGTCGGTGAACATCGGGACCCGCCTCGAAAGCGGTAAACAGAATCGCCGTCATCAAGGTCCGCACAAAGGCCTGCGATTCCACAGCGCGATGCCCGGGAATCACGATATATAGCGTCGTCGGCTTCTCCAACAGGCTCTTCGGCGTGAACGTCGAATCGGCCAATACGGCCGAGAATGCAGGGCTGTCCATCCAGCCGTGCTCGCCCGTCAGGCAAGCGAGCAGGCTGTCGAGTGTCTTGCCTTTATAGTTCAGGATTTGCATCGCCCGCCGCCGCAGCGCCAGGTCGGGATGATCGGCCAGCGACTCAGCAAGCGTCCGCAGCCGCTCGGCGTCGAGCAGTTCGCCCAGCGACAACAGATTGCGAATCTTCCGGTTGCCGTTTCGCATGATTGCGAGCAGCAAAAACACAGTCCCGACGATTGTAGCCTCGTGCCAGAAAGGGTCGTGTTGCGCTTGCTGCTTTTCCACGACGAGGGCGTGGCTCAAATAGTTCGCATAGTCGAAGCAGCCCGGATGGTCGCAACCGATCGGATCGAGCACGTTCAGCCGGTCGGTGACTGGCAATCCGCACACGTTAAACGGGTCGATGACGCGGATGTCATGACCGAATTCCCTTTGGCGGAATTCCGCAGTGGCCCGCAACGTGTCGCCGGAAGGATCGTACACAACCGCGTTATCACGGCATTGCAGCAGGCTCGGGATCACCACCCGATGCGTCTTCCCGATTCCAGTTGGCAAATAAAGGGCCGTATGTGCCACCCGATCAGTATCGGGGATCCGCACCAGCGACCGCACCGCCCAGGTGTCTTTCGAATTCGCCGGCTTGACCAGTTGACCGGCCAGGTAGCGAAACCGCCCGACGTTCCCGGATCGAGCGCCGATGACTTTCAGCCAGAGGAACGGATCCTTTTGCCGCGTCCGGCTTGGCAGCTTGCCGAGTACGGCCCCCGTGCCTCCGATTAATCCAGCAGCGGCAATTTCTTCGTCGCTCGCCCAATCGGCATCGCCATGAATCCCGCCGCGCGGCGAGCGTGACCGGCGACGCCACTCAACCACGCCGAGCCGGCCCAAAACGGCCACCGCGATGAAGACCGTCCACGGCATCTCCAGTGCCATCGCCAGCACCGTGAGCGCAATGCCGACGACCCAGCACGATAGCCCAGCCCTCAGCATTCGTTCCGAGAAACAAATCTTGTCGGCAGGCAGAACGTCATTGCTTTTCATGTGCTCGCTCCCTTTACGAAAAAAGGCCGCCGGACCGGCTGCTCATGCAGTCGCGAACCGGCGGCCTTGCCTTGAATCGGTTATTACAGTTCCATTTCCGGTTCGGAGATCTCCCGTTCGGGCACGTTCACCTCCCGGCTGGACTGCGGTGACTCCACGTCGCGATTCTCTTTGCCGCTGTAAAGCCCCGAGTGATCCCGGAGCGGGATCTGGCTTTCGGGATAAAGCGCGTTCCCGATCTCGTGCATACCCCGGTTGATAAACGCGCCGAGGTCGTACGTCCTCTCGCCGAACTTCGACATAACATCGTTCCTTTCAGAAAAGTTGAACGGGTAAACTCCGACCGATTCCGGCTACGCCGCCGGGTCGGTTCGATCGCGAGCCCTGTCTCTGCACATAGACTCCCAGGTCTTTACGTCGAATCCTTCGTCGCAGCCCTTCTTCGCCGCCTTGTGGGCGTCGGCCAAGGCCTGCACGATCGCCGCCATCGACAAGGCCTTCGTGCTGACCGTGACGAAGCTGCCGCCCGGCAGCAGGCACTTCGCCTGCTTCGGGTTGATGCCGCCGCCACCCTTGCGGCCATTGCTTTTCCGGCGGTGAGTGCCCAACTCGTCGCGGCTTGCGCCGCCGAGTTTTAACTCCAACAGTTCGAGTTGCTTGTCTTCGGGCACCTTGGAAATTTCGTAGCAGTGCGACAGGCCGATGCGATTCTCCATCAGCGCCTTGCGCACCGCCTCGATGCATTTGCCGGGCGACATCACCCGCGTCATCATGCTCGGCGAAATCTTGAGCTGTTCGCCCAAATCCTTCGCCAGCCAGTTGGGATTCAACTGGAGCAACTCGTAGCATGCCGTATACAACTCGCCGCCGGTCAGGTCCGCCCGGTGCGTGCTCATCATCAGCTGCGCAATACGCAGCTGCGACGGCGATACCGGTTGCGACGTGATGACGGCCTTGAGAGTCTTAATGCCCACGAGCTGTGCCGCCAGCCATCTCCTCCAGCCGTCGACAATGACAAGCTCCAGGTCGAGGATGACCGGGTGGAACTGCCGTACCAGCAGGCTTTCGCCGAGTGGCCGCAACTCCGGCTCGTGCGGATCTTTTCGTACGTTCAGTCCCGGTTTCATATCCGCGACCGCCACGTCTTCGAGTTTCAGATCAGTTTGAGCTGCCGGCATCGCCGCCTCCGATCTGTTCAGGAGGTGAAGGGGGGCTCACACGGCGCGCACCCGTGCTCCGATTCGAAACTGCCTGATGCAAGACGGCGGTGACTGCCGAAACCCGGCTCGACCAACGCCAGACCCAGAGTCCGAGGCCGACGAACAGACACACAACGATCGGCGTCCAGTTGGTGTTGGCCGCCGCCTCGGCGGCGACCACCCTGGGAACGTCGGCCAAGGGCTTCACCGCCGCTTCCGCGACCGTTGAAACCAGTTGCTGCGTCCCCTCCAGGTACGGCTCGGGCGAGGCGACGAAAGTCGCGAGTACCGCCCCGGTGGCAAGCGCCCCCTTGTTGCGCCAGATGAACTCGCAGGCTTCGTCGCCGTACCGGGTCACTACCGACATCAGCTCCGGCTTCATCGTTCCGTCTGCCGCCAGCATGGCGAGCCGCCGGCCATTTTGTGGGGTGACCTTCACCAGGGCTTCGGCACCCTCGCGGGCAAACGTCTCGACCAGTTGCTCCCCGACCGATCCGTGCTTGAGGATCGCCTCTGCCGCATCGTCGCCGTAGCGGGCGACCGCGCCGAGTGCCGACCGCTTGCCCACGATGGCAACCGCCTCGTCGCCGTGTTTCGCCAGGAGCCGAAGGGCAAGCCCGCTGTTTTGCTCTCCCACTTCGCTGACGATTTTTCCGGCGCGTGGACCGACCTTCTTGAAGGCCGTGACCACGACATCGTCTCCATGTTGGGCTGCAAGCCGCACCATCTTCGACGACAGAAGCTCGATGCCTTCTTCCGCCGCCTCCTTCCCGAATTTCTTACTGACAAACTCGACGGCCTCCTGCACCGCCTTACTACGCACGCCGGCATCGGCCCGCAACGCGGCGAGCAGATAGACTGCCGCCACCATCAGAATCATGATTTGCTTTAACATTGGTCATCCTCCAGTCTGAAAAAGGGAAATCGAGTTAGAAGGACAGAATCGTGCTGTTGCCGGACGGCGGCAGCACGACGGAACGAATCGTCGCGTTGCGGGACTGGCCGCGCCGCGTGCCATAATCCTGCAATCGCTGGATGAGTCCGGGAGCGTCGGCGTTACCCGACAGGATGGCTTGCTCAAGCGAGTCCAGCGTCTGGTTGATCTGCGTCGTCAACTGTCCGACCGGGTCATACACCGCGTCGTACACCCAACTGACCACGGCATCGACGATGATGCCCACGACCAGGCCCACTCCCAGCGACACCATCCCCGACGCCGCCCCGACGCTTAAAATGCCGGTCGAGGTCCCCAGGCTGAAGGCTGCCGACCCCAGGACTTCGCCGGCCAGATAACTCACCAGTTCCAAGCCCACACCCGGCAGCAATTCCGCCTGTGTGGCGTCGATCGCTTGCCGAACCGCGGCATCGAGCGATGCCTGCATCGCCTGACGGTCGATGTTCGCGGAAAGTTGCAGGTTCGGCACGGACGCCAGGTCGGCTTCGAGCCGCACCAATAACGCCGAATCAACATCGTCGAGGTGCCGGACATGGCTGCTCACTGCCGACTGCACCGCCGCTTCCAGCGCTTCGGAACGGAAGACGTGGATCGCGAATTGCTCTTCCAGGAACACCTTGTGATCTTGGCCGTCACTGAGAAAGTCCGTAAGGACCTTCCATTTGGATTTGAGGCTCAGCGACTCCTCCGCGAATTTGCGGGAGCCGAGCCGAGCTTCGGCGAAAAATTCGCGGATCGGCTGCACCGTCTGCGCGATGTCGGCCTGTCCCTGGCCGTCGGCCCAGGCCAGGTGGCGGTCAACGATATCCGCCGCCTTCACCTCCGGCGTTGGTTGGGCTACCGGCACCCGCACGACGGTACCATCGTGATTGGCCGAGCGCACGGCCACGCCGATCGCCAGGGCCAGCAGGATGCCGGCGGTGACAAACAGCCGCTGTTTCTTACCTGACGCAGTTTCAGATTTGTTCAACATGACTTTCTCCTGTTTGAAAAAAAGAACCGATTTAACACCACCTCACGCTTACCAACTGTCGGCGACTGCGGTTGCAGGCCGATCGCACATCGACGAGTCAGCGAAAAAACAACCTCACGAATCGACATGATTCGACACCTGCCCGATCCCATCAGCATTTCCTTTGACGGAACCGCTTCGCGGCATCGGCAACTTGCAATTCCAGCATGCCGCCGGGGCATTCGGTTTTCCCCAGAGGTTCAACCCGCACCCCGGGCAAACATATTTCCAGCGGTTCGATCCGTCGGAGCGCGGTGGTACCAGCGGCGAAAGCACCGGAGTCCCATTCCCCGGCTGCTTGCTGTCCGTTTCCGTCCAGCTAAACTGGAAACCGTCCCGGATCATCATGGCCGTAAGGACATCGAAGCGGCCCCCGGAGATGATGTAATGCGTCATGCGGTAACCCGTCTGCTTACCGCCCGGAGAACCGGTGTCGCTGGGCTGCAATCCGATTTCGACCATCCGTCTGGCCCACGCGCGGCAGTGATAGCCCGCCCGGCCCGGCCGTTCCTTCTTACCGAAATGAAACTGCGCCTGGTGCGCCATTTCATGGACCAGCGTCGACAAAACCCCGATCACCGTCCGTTCCGCGAAATGGCTTGGATTCAAAGCGATTTCGTCTTTCTGCTGCCCGTCCTGGCTGACAAACCGCTGTCGGCAAAAATAACCATAACTCCCCGCGGCCCGCTGGAGAGTGATCACACATTCTGGCAGCGTTCCACAGAACAGCCGGCCGTTGAAGATGGAATACGCCTCTTGAAATTCGTCGTACAGCTGAACCGTCGGGGTCATCAGCCTGCCTTCAGATTTGGATTGTGCAATCCAAATCTCGCGGCCCGAGTCAATGGTGCCGGCTTCGAACTGATTTTGGCTTTTTCTCGAAGCAGAAATATCCGAAGCCATGATTTTTTCTCCGACCGAGTCGATTTCGACCGTCTCTGAAGAACAATGGAAGCCACGATCGTGTGATTTCCTCAACGATGACGTTGAGATCCCGCCGAGGTGACTCGTTGATCCGCCATGAAGGCGAATAACGCGTTTCACGGATGCCTCTACCAGAGGCATCCGTGGGGACATAGAGCGAGCGATGGCGACAGGATTTGGCCCGATAAACGTCCCGATTGAACGCCGCCTTCCGAATTCGAAAATCGGTCCAAATTCCCCTATTGGCCGGGAATTAAGGAGTCGACGTGGCGGCTATGGCACCAGGGTAGGGACATTCGGATCTGAGGAAAAAAAATTCCATGTCCCGATCACGTCCCGATTTCGCTTCAGCCCGGTCGCCCTTTGCGCTTTCGTGAACGTCGACACAGCCCGTGGCGGCGTAAGAGGTCCAGAATCTCGGGCTGCCCGTTAAAACTCTCCTCAACTCGCTTCAGTGCCTTCTTCCACGCTTCAAAGCTGGGCAACTCGTCCTTGAACAGCGTGGCTAGCTCTGCCGAATGCTCATCTTCAATGTCGCCAGACCAACGCTCTTTGATCGCCTTGTAAATAATGGGGAATGAGTCGCCCTTCTGGCATGGTCCGTTGGAACCGACCATGTAATAGTAACTCATGAATTCGCGCCGCGACTGTTCGCCCAATCCCGCCATGACCATCGACAACTCAGTTGGCCCTGACGCGGCTACCGCGGTCCTCCCAGATATCGCCGCCCTTCCAATCTCGTTTCCCTCTGCATCAAGAATTCTGTCGTCGAATACAAGCCAATGTCGTTCGACCGCCAGTGCCCGCAATACCGACTGAACCAATTCGCAGTCCGTCGGATATTTCAGCAGTACCGCCGGTGCCAATTTCGCTAGGGAGTTTGCAATCGCCAGCGCCACTCGATCGGGATTTCCCTTTTTCTCGTTCGGCGGTTCCAATGTGAGCGCCGCATCCAGGGCGTTGAGCAGATCGAATTCCGTGCCGGCTTGCAAAAAGTGGCCGACCACGCTGACTGCCAGCAAGACGCGGCCTTCGCTGGCGCGGCCGGGATTTGCAGCAAACTCCGCCAGAAAATCGCGGGCCTGATTCAGCGACTTTCGTGACAGATATCCGTGCTCGTTGTCAGGGACCAACGACAGAGCATCGACCAAAGCCTTGGCCAGCTCGGTCGCGCTTTCGGAATCGTCCTGCATTGCGGAAACGAAGAATTGATAGAGTAAGCGACGCGATTCGTGCCAATCGTTACCTGACGCGTGGGTTTGCAATAGCACAAAACTTTTCAAAAGCTGGTGCCGACGAACCCTGTTTTTCGTACGCCGGATTTCTCCGGCCAGCCAGTTCAGCGGTACGGGAACCGACCGCGTGACGGCCAGGTGCAATAGCGTCGCAACGACTTCTTGGGATGGTTCCAGAGCAATCTGCGACACGCATAGTTTAACCAGCATCCGATCCGCAACCGTCGCCATCACGCTAGCGGCTGTCGCCCGTGTCGCCGGAGCGACTCGCTCAGTTTGGAGCAATTCGGTTACGATGCTGCCGCCTTCTCGAATAGGATGTCCTTCCAGAGCGGTGAGGATCCCCTCAACGCGGGAATCATCCGGTTCCAAAATCGTCAGCCAGCGTAACAACCGATCACGCCCGATTGGATCCAATGTTCCCCGACTAGCGGGCACGTGACGTAACGTATTGGCCGCCATCGTCGCAATGCTGCGAAACTGCTCCTCTTCAGCCACAAGAGCGCCAACCAAGCCATCGATTGCCTCCCGACTGCCGATTGCCGCGAGACTATCAATCGCCAGTTCGCGAGTCTCTTCGTCTTCGGCTCCATTCGCCAGGATCGACAACAGCACAGAGACCGAGCCGGCATCCCGAGCGGCACCGGCATACATTACTGCTTCCCTTCGGTCGTCAGGCGAACCCGCTTCGTTTGCCAATGTCGAGCGGAAGTGCTGGATTTCGGGATCCGTCGCGCCGCCGCGCATGTCGAATCCTGCATGGCTTTGCCATTCCGCTGGGAGGAGCTCTTCAATCCGTTGCTCGCGCACGATCGAAATGGGTACCGATTCGATCAGGCAATTGAGCGCCCAGGTCGACATAGACTTGGCCCGGCGGGCGCGGCGACACAGATCCACCGCATCGACCTCAGCGAATGCGGCGATGGCAGCTTCCATCAACACTCCTTCGGGATCTCTCTCAATTTCTCGCCACAGGCCATCGAGAATCGATCGGGTTAAGTCTTTCGCATTGTTTTCCGCCCAACGGCCGGCTGCAGCTAGCCTGGCGACTCTCAACAACACTTGCAGAAAACGGTCCGGCCGTTGCAGCAACACGACCACCCGCTCACGGAGCTTCGCCGCGAACAGACCCTCAAGTCCGGCGACGAATTCCAAGACGATCAAACGGCCTTGCGACCAGAATGACTTGGATACGAATTCTTCAAATTCCGGGCCGGTCAGCTTCGACGCGTGGTTTGCAGCGAAATACTCCTGAAACGTTGCGTGAAGAAAGGCGAACTTATCAAACCTGGAATCGATCTGATTCACAAAACGACTGCGTAGGACCGGCTCTGATTCGTGGGGCGCCAGGCTGTCCGCCAGCTCCTGGCTCCGAAATAAATATTTCGGCAACGTGTCGTTGAACAGCAAATCGTAGGAAAGGCGGCACATCCCAGCGAGATGCGCGACGGAAACCGAAGCTTCCCGTTGCGCGAGCTGATGCTGGATCCATGAAACAATCGCATGATAAACTTCAGCCAGGGTTTCCGGCGACTTGCGCCGGACCGATGTCCGTTCGAAGACGCGCACTAACATCCCCAGCAGAAAGGGGTTCGCCGCCATCTCGCGTAGATCGGATTCTTCGTTAATCCGGCGCAGAACCGTGGGCAATAGATCTTGCTTTTTCAGCGACAACAGCAAGTTGCTGGCCAGTTCTTCGCTCGCTCGCGGGGTAAGGCCGGCGATGTGATAAAATCCGATCCGCCCTGGGCCTCGCAATTCCCGCGGCAATCCCGAAGGTCGCGACGTGATGATCGTCACAAAATCGGGGGCTTCGAGCTGAATCTTGTCACGGACGACGTCTCGCATGGCCGCCGCGATTTCATCCCAACCATCCAGAAGCAATAAGGAGCGATGCCGTTCTCTCGCGACGCGCCGAAGCCAATTCGCAGCCAGCCTCGAATCGCGTCCTTTCTCCCCAACGCCGTCAAAGAAGAATTCGAGGATTGACAGCTCCGGCCGCTGTATCAGGCTGTCTGCATACGCTCCTAGTCTCACCACGATCGCAACGTCGAAATCCGTGAGCCGTTCCTTGTAAACCGCGCGGGCGATCCATTGGACTAACGTGGATTTGCCGCTTCCCGGTTCCCCCACGACGACGCATTGTTCCAGCGTTCGCGTGACCATCGTCGCCACGCTCACGACCGGAAAGCGCGCCGCCAACATGCGCCGCGGCAAGCGCTGCGAATTCGCCAGCTCCTCATAGGTCTCTTCCTGCAAATCTTCGTCGGCGATGGCGAAGAGTTCGACGAAGACCCGGTCAATTTCGAGCCGCGAATCGTCCGGAGTAATCGCCGGCAGATAGATCCATTCATTCAAATAATCAAACCACGCGCTCAGGCCACGGATACATAATGACTCATCTTCTGCAGCAGTCGATTCCGGCAGTCCGCCTGCTGCCGCTTGCTCGGGGGGATTTTTGGCTGGGTTCAGCCTCGCAATCCTCGTGGCGCGGGCCAGGTTCGCGTCTGCAATTAATGGTCTGCGTCCAATGAGCTGAGAGAGCGTCTCACGTGCCGTCGCACGAAGCTCGGAACTCGACACCGGTCGATGGTTGGCAAACTTACGTAACCATGCCTCGATAATCACATCCAAAGAGCCGATTTCGGAATGCGGAACGATATCGAGCAGAACGACGAGAAGCTCGACCCGCGACCGCAATGACTCTTTCTTGAAAGGTCCCGACCAATCTGGCCAGCGACCGAGTTCGGCTGACGCCAGCAACTTGAACGCCCGAATCAGCCGGGCGGTATCCATTTCGTCGACTTTCGATGCAGCCTTCATGAAATCGTTGTCTATTCAAGGGTCAGGCGAATTTATCGCGGCCAGCTTCGACGAGATCTGTACATATATGCAGATTGTGCTAAAATGCTACGCAGAAGAGGATCCATTTTATTCGTAGTTTTGCATGACAAGGAAGCAAATTGATTCCAAAGAAGCAAGCGTCGCTGCGACGTTTTACGAGCCAGTTTACCAACGGCTCCGTCTATGGCACCGCGGTCAAGAACTCAATCTGCTTTGCTTCATCAAACCGATTGATGAAGCGGTGGCAAGGTTATTAAGCGATTGCGGCGCCATCGCGAGTTCTTCATTTCGTGCGAAGTGCTTTCCCGAAATATGGGAACTCTCCGCCGACGCACTTCGCGCAAGTCGCTTTGGACTACAACCCACGCTATTGGACCAAACGATCTGCGGGGCTCTCGGCTGCCACGCTGGAACCTATTCAGCCGCAGTTGGGTACTTGCAATTCGGCGATATGCACCAAGACGCACATAAACGGCGTCGTGCGCCGAGCAAACTCCTCGCTGAAGCCCCACCACAACGCCGGAACCGCTGATTCATCGATCTCGACCATCTCGTCCTTTCTTTTCCAGATCTTGCCGGGGACATCGACTTATTGGGCTGCGGCAGAAATGGCTCGCAATCGTGACTGGCATCGCCTCGCCTAAATTCATAGCTGTTGCGCAATAGCTCTCATGATGGTTCCGCCTTCGTGGGTGTCGCGCTGCCTTGCCGACAGTAGGTCTTCCCAGCTTTGTATCGCCGACTCACGTTCGGTTTCTTCGTTTGCGGCAGGCCGATGCAAGCCATAAACCTCCTTCCTTAGCGTTTCCCTGCGTCGTGATGGGCGATTGATGTCGGTATTCAACGCTGCAACCGCCAAGTCTTCTGTTCGTCCGCCCAGACGGCTTTTGCATCGGTTGATTTGCCGCCGCCATCTTGGTGTTAATCGAGTCGCCCTGCATCTTTCCGCCTTCAAGAGAACGCCCCATCACGTCCTTTAGGTGGAAGCTGAACCGGCAGTCGTGCCGGTCAATCAGAAAATCGGTTCCGCCTGAAGGTGGCCCCCAATTTTCAGATTGACCGTACGCTACGCTCACGCCTCTGGCCGGTTCGGGCGCTTTTTCCACAAGGACGCAATGAAGCGTTTCTGAACAAAAGGAGAAAGACCATGAGCGACAACGTATCCACACCCGCCGGCAACGGCACCAACAAGCCCTCGCATATCGCCTACCAGGTGAGGGACGGCAAAGACAAAGGCTTCTGGACCCGCATAGGCGTCGCCTGGACGTCGCGAGACGAAAAGGGCCTGGTCATCCAGCTAAACGCCATCCCGCTCGACGGCAAGATCGTCCTGCGTCTGCCGGATCCCAAGGACAACGCCTAATTCACCAATCAAACGGGCGGAGCTTCGGCTCCGTCCCAACCCTCAGAAAGGACTCTGACCATGACACCGTTCAATCATCACACCATCAACAGCACTTGCGACCTCATCGCTGCCATCGACCGTTACGCCGAAGCGGGCATCGACCCGGCCTTCGACTCCGACATGGAGGAACTGGAACGCCAGTTCGCCGAACTCTGCCTTCGTAACCCGAACTGACGGAGGCTGCCATGACCAACATCACCGTTATCGCCAAAGCGTACCATCGCAATGGCATCTGCGGCGCACCGTTCCACGCCATCGTCTTCGATGACGACGGCACCGAAGGCAGCCGCAAACTCGGCATCGTCTTCGACCAGGAAGCCCACTGTGCTGTGCTCGATATCACGAAACTCGGCAAAGGCGATATCGCCTTCGGCTCGAATTCCTGGCGGGGTGACACCTACGAGCCCCCGCTGCGAGCCGCCATCCGGCAAGCCGATCCCGATGAAAACTCCCACGAGATCGACGTGCACGAGTTGCTCGCCAAGCGCAGGCAAGTGGCCGTCATCTGGTCGGTCGAGGACGTGCAATCCGTCCGCCCCGACCTCACGGATGATCAATCGTGGGCCGTGCTGAAGGAATGTGAGCGACGCCATGACGCCAGTTGGGGAATCACCTGGATCTCGATCGAGATCATCGCCGGTGAATTGTTTCCTGAACCATCAACAGAGAAGGAGTAACGTCATGGGCGACCGCGCATGCGTCATATTCTTCGACGCCACTCACGTTTCACCGACCGTCTATCTGCATTGGCATGGCGACAGCGTGCCGGCGTGGCTGGACGAGCTAAAAGCCCGGATGACCGGAAGCTATTGTGACGCCCAATACGCGGCCGCACGGTTCGTCGGGCTTTGCCACGAGCGGATTAGCGGCAATCTCAGCCTGGGGATTTGGTCGAATTCCCTGACTCTTAAAGAGCTACGCGACCCGATCCGGATGGGTGAAGAAAGTCCTGGAAACGCGGGTGTCGTCATCGTCGATACCAGCGACTTCACCTGGAAGGCTTACGCCGGATATCTCGAAGCCAATGACGGGAGGCGGTCATGACCCGGAGCAATCAACAGCGGGCCGACCGTGCCGAGAAGGCAATCCACGCCTACGCGGATGACGACGACTTCATCAACCTTGTCGATTTCCTGGCCGATGCCATGCACTTCTGCGACGGGACAGGATTTCCACATCGCCTTGGCCCAGGCCTGCCGCCACTACATCCACGAACTTAACGACGAACAACATGACGAAAGGAGAATGATCCCATGACTGCCACACGAACTGCCATCGCCAATCCGTACTACGCCGCCCGCATCGGCCGCAAGGCCGAACAGCCCAAGCCATACCTCGACCAGCCGGTCTACGCCAAGCTCCCGCGTGCCCCGCGTAACGCCAGCCCGGTGCCACATCTGACATCGCTGTACCACTTCAGCCGGGCAGGGGACTACGGAGACCGAAGCTATCCCGGCAACTGCGGGGGCAACCTTATCAAGGATTTGCTCAAGTATTTCAAAGCCTACTCCGTGTACGACCCGATGACCGGCAGCGGGACCTGCCGGGATGTCTGCCGGGAACTGGGCCTCTACTGCTGGTCGAGCGACCTCAAGTCCGGGGCCGATGCCTGCGATCCCGCCGGCGTTCCCCAAAACTGTTTTGATTTTTGCTGGATACATCCGCCGTACTGGCGGCAGAAGGTCTATTCCGAGAACCCACTCGACCTGTCACAGGCCCCGACGCTGGATGCATTCCTCGACCGTTACCGGTTGCTTATAGTCAACTGCGCAAGTGCGGTCCGCCCCGGCGGCATCGTCGCTATCCTGATGGGCGATTACAACGACCGTCATGCGGGTTTCGTGCCGCTGGTGTACCACACGAAGCGGTTAGCCTTTGAGTACGGCCTCAAACAGCACGGCACAGACATCATCCGCTTCAGCCACGGAGCATCGTCGAGCAAAAA
>JAFEBR010000472.1 GCA_018242565.1 Planctomycetota bacterium
GTGACGTGCAGCAAGTGCGCCGGGAGCTGGAGTGAGTCGGTCAGGCTCGACAACCGGAGGTGATGCATGCGAACGTTGACGCTGGGGGAACTGCCGCGGCTGCCGGGTGGTGTGTTCCGAATGTTCAATTCGTGTCACGCGGCGGGCCTGGCCGGCTTCGTGCACCAGGTCGGTGGAGGCCAATGGCGGGTCGAAGTGTTTGGGGCTGCGGACGTGGGTGTCCAGTTACTCGGGTGGGCCGACATTTCCGGGACGGACGTCGGCGCGGGTCGGGAGGGGCAGATCGGGCTGATGGCCTGGGTTGCCGGATTTGAAGACCGCTTGTGGCAACACGTCCCGATCTTGCCCGGAGATCGCGACGGCGCGCAGTTTCTGGTTCCCTCGGACGCGTGCTGACCACGATTCAGCCAGTGGAGAAGTTCGCGGACGTGCTGAGCTGGGTGGCGGCGGCCGAAGTTGCGCGTGGGGAGGTTGTGGTTGATGAGCGAATCGGAGCGCGTCCGTTCCCGCGTCACATCGGTGCAACGATAGCGCGGTCGAGCGGCGCGCTCCGGTTTGATCCGGTCGGTCGGCACAGCAGGGGATCGAGTCAACATTTAGCGCGCAATAAGCGATTGCGGCGCAGGGATGGCGGGGTATGATCAACACACGGCCCGGTGGCTCCTGCGCATTCCTTTGCCCCTGGAACGCGGTTGAGTAGCCGGGCCTGTTTTTTGGGGCAGGGCGTGAAGGCGCGTCTGCGGGAAGCGGGCCAGGCCATAAGGCGCGGGCAGGGGATCAGAGAACCGACGGCGGACGGCGCGAACGCAGGGTTAATGGGTGTCGTGGGATTCAGGGAGGAGCGGGCCAGTTAGATGCCTCGGAGGCGAAGCCGCTTGGCGGAACAGTTTCTCGGAGGCAATTTGCGGCGAGTGTTTCGGAAATCTGTCGCAATGAATGAGACGAGTAGACATTGAGCGCGCGACGTGGTAGGTTTGATCCTAGAGCCTGCCGTTCCTGTGTTGTTTTGCTGGCCCGGAGCAATACGGTTGAGCGGCAGGCTTTTCTTATGTTTGGGGATGCCAACGCAGCCTGCGCATTGACGCGTAGAGAGAATGTCGGTTAAGCGACAAGCTCTTGGATGTCGGCATCGCGAAGTCGCATCGGTACGCGCTGGCGCCACTGGCGGGTCGTCGAGGAGTGTGTCGTTGGAACGCAATTACAGCGGGTGATTTCTGGCGCAATGAATTGCTCGTAGAGCCTCACGGCAGCTAAGGTGAACTCCTGGTTCGGCTCATCTAAGTGTTGTTCCGAAAATTGAAGATTGTTGGGCGCTTCGTTGGTGAGTTTTTCGATCAGCGCGTTGCCGGATTCGGCCGGGTACGATTGGATAAGCTCGACGATTCGATGCCAGAGGATATCGAACGTGGAATTGAGGAAAGCATCGCCAAACTTGGTCGGGTCCTCGAACCCGCAGCCCTTCAGGTCAATTCCGAGCAGAGCGATTCTGTCGTCGGTTGCGGCAACGAGTGCGAACGGTAAAGAGTTTCCCGGGAGGTGGAGATTGGGGATGTAGCGGCAAATGCGGTATGTGATGGTTTTCATACGGAGGGAGCAGTGCCAGGGTACCAAATGGAAAAGTCGTTCAGCAGGCGAGCTTTGCGACTAATTAGGCCGGCAGAAATTCGAGTTTTCTGCGTCGGCTGGAGATAATTATCGGGAATACGGTTGACGATCGATTCTATTTTCGCGTCATCGATGGCAGCGATTTTGGTGATTGTCTCTTTTATTCGGGTTTGATTGAGGGCGTTGGCGAACAGTGGGGGAACATTGAGTCGAGCAAACGCAGCCTGGGGCTCCGACCAGGTCATCGTGTTGGAAAAGTCGATAAAGAGGAATTCCCCGAGACCTGTCGGGTTTATGCCGGCGGTCTCGTATCCGAGAAGTGCGTTGTTGCCATTGTTTCGGTCGTCATTTCCGAGCCACGCGTCAAACGCGACAGTTCCCGATACGGCGGCCAATGCTTGTTCGACGCTCGATTGCGAATGCGGTAGTAGGCCACCATTGCTCGAGCTGAGGGTAAACACGTCACCCCACATGTACAGTTTAGGGTAGCACACGAGCGACAGGCAAGCCAATGGGGATTCTCCCGGAGGGGGATTTTCGCGATGGTAGAGGACCACCGGCGGGACGTTGATGTCGCACAGAATCGACAGGTCGAACGCGATTTTCTCTTTTGCGGCATGGGCATGATTAAGATCGACGCGTTTAGGCTTCATCCATGCAACTTGAGCGGTGCGGTCGTTCACCATGAAATAACCGCCGGCTTCGCCAGCGTTCCCAGGCGTCGGAGCCGGGTGCCAAGTGTCGGATGTGAAAAGGCTTGTCGTCCAATTTGTTCGGGTCTCGGGGTTCATTCTATTGGTCTGCTGGGAGCGGGGTTACGGTTGACGCGTGGGGGCCCGAATCACGGGCGGCGGATTCTCGCGGCGGGTTCTGTTGATTGTCGTGGGCCAACTACGTATGTTTTTAGGTGCAATTCGGGTGTTGACCCGCTGGGCGGATCTGGATAAAGCGTGGGCGTGAAATGCCCCGGCCTGGCTTGCGGCCACGGCCGGGGACTTCTGGGACTACTTTTGGGTTGCTACGACCTCATCGGCGTTCAACCCAAATTCGGAATGCACGTTTTCCGTAGTCTCTGGCGTAGATCTTTTCGAGCGTTTTTGGATTGGTGATCCAGGCTCGGAAGATCCAATAACCAGGACGACGTGGCTTACGTCGGGACATTGGACCGCTTTCTA